>JAIORR010000204.1 GCA_021108055.1 Candidatus Cloacimonadota bacterium | reverse complement strand
GTAAACATGAAAATAATTAAAGCGATTTTGTTAATTTTGTTTATTGTTATTTTTTCTTGTGTCTCTAATACTTACATCAAAAGGATAGGAGTATTCTTAACGAACATCCAACTTTACGAAAGCAATGTCGAAGAAATAAAAAAAGAATACCGTGTTTATAATAATACTTTCAAAAAATCTGAAACAAGATACATTAATTGGGAAGTTAATTTCTATCATAATAACATAACAAGAGATATTAATTTTCCAATCACTGCCGTTTATCATAAATCTGATAGTACTGAGATAATTAAGCAAACGTTGGACACTTTTATTGAGTCTAATTGGGAAACATCGTACCATTCTTTTAGCTGGGGTTGGGATAAAGGTGGAAGATGGGAACCAGGCAAATATTTTATTAAATTTTATACTGAGAATGAATATATAGGAGCTACAAATTTTGAAATAATTGATGATATGAATTTGCAATATATTGAAAAAATCGATTCATATATTGAATATGTGAAGTTATATGAAAATACTGGGGATAAAATTCCCAAGAAAAGCAGATTTTATAAAAAGAGATTCCCAAAGAATACTTCTCAATATATAAATTGGGAGCTTGGGTTACAACATACATTTAGAAAAAATGATCGTGAATTTAAAATTAAAAGCATTTACTATGATCAAAACAATCAAATAATTGACTCATTTACAAACGATTATTTTATTAATTTGGAATGGGATTCATCATATCTTGATGGTGGTTGGGGGTTTTTAAAGTCAGGTTATTGGGAAATCGGAAAATATAGGGTTGAATTGTATATACTCGAAGAACTAATAGCCACAATAAAATTTGAAATATATTGAGAGTAAGTAGCACAGCAGAAAAACTTGCTGCTAACAAAAGCCTCCACATTCAGATTGAGAGAAAAGTTTACAAGCCTTTGGCTTGCGAGAAGAGCGTGGCGCGTGCCGAACATTAAACAAAGGAGACTTTTGAATGAAAAATCAATATGATGCAAAGTATGCTGAAAAGAATTATTATTGGGGCAGAAAGCCATCTCCAATTTGTTTTAAAATATTAGAAATGATGCCGCCGGTAAAATCATTGAAAATTTTAGTTATCGGTTGTGGAGAAGGCAGAAACGCAATATTTCTTGCCCGAAACGGCTATAATGTAACTGCGTTCGATCTATCTTCCGTGGGAGTAGAAAAAACTAAAAGAATGGCTGAGGAAGCTGGTGTTGTTATAGATATTTTTCGGGCAGATGTTAATGAATTCAGATTAACAAAGGAATACGATATCCTGTTTTCAATAGGAACACTTCATTACATTCCGGAGGAATTGAGAAATGGAGTTTTTGAGAATTATAAAAAATATACATCTGAAAATGGACTTAATGTTTTCTCCGTATTGATTCAAAAGCCATTTATAAAAAAAGCACCGGATAGTGAAAAAACTGATAACAAATGGATTTCGGGTGAATTGTTTGGTTATTATCACGACTGGAAAATCGAATATTGTATGGAAGAAGTTTTTGATTGTATATCCAGTGGCATTCCACATAAACATGCATCAAATAGAATGATAGCTAAAAAAATATCTGGGATGTTATAAACTCGACTCGGGTTTATAAAACTCGAATCGGGTTCATAAAATAGAAAAGGCAGATCAATGATCTGCCACTACAAATATTCTTCCTGCTTCTCTACGTTTCCTCTTTACTAAAGAGAAACTGCAAGGAGTTCTAAAACCCCACTCTAACCCCAGCCATAAAATTCCGTCCGGCAGCAGGAAAATAATAATTTCCCGGAGGTCCGTAAACCGAACCCCAACTATCATAATAACCGGCTGTTTCGTATTCTTTATCCAGTATATTATTTATTCGCAAATTCAGTTCAATATCCGATTTCCCGAATAACTTTGTAAGTTTATAGATAACAGAAGCATTCACAACCTGAAAAGGATCAATCGTTCGGTCTTCGTTTTCTGTGTTATCCAGGTATTGCTTTCCAACATGTTGAATTTGCACGGAAATAAGTAATGGGTCAGTTTTATAGCTTAATCTTCCATTTGCCAAAATATCGGGGAATCCGGCAATTTTATTTCCATCATAATCATAATCTCCGCTACCTGTGAAAGGATTGAATTCGTCAAAATAATTATCATTATATGAGAAAGAGCCTGAGAACATCATATTATGTGGAAGTAAATATTTTCCGGAAAATTCTATACCTCGATGTACTGTCTTTTCTGCATTTCCACGTATATTGCACCAATCATCATCCAATTCATCATAAGCCACGATTTCATTTTTAAAGTCCATCCAGAAAAAATTCAATTTGAGACTCAATACACCCGAGTCATAGTTAGTTCCCAATTCGTAATTTGTTAGCTTTTCCTCGTTAATTAATGGCTCACTCCATTCAACTCTTATTGTATCTCCATTTTCGTTGGTAATAATTTCGGACTCGTCAAATTGAGGAGTAACTCCCAGATCATCAGGACCTTTCCAGAGGTTATAAAGTTCATCATCAGAAGGTTCACGCTGTGCAAAAGAAACATTTCCATAAAAATTTATATACTCATTCAGATTATAATTTATTCCAAAACGCGGGTTGAAGAAATCATAATCTACTTCGTAAGAATTTAAAAAAGCACTGTCAAAATTACCTGCTTCATGCTGTTCAAATTTATAATTAATTTTTTGGAAATATAGATTAGCCATCACCGACAAATTACTAATTGGTTTGAATAACTCATTCACGTAAAATGTAATATACTGTTTATCACCGGTATAATTGTAATATTTTTGTCCTTCTTCATAAGAAATACTCAAAGTGTCAGCACCGATAACTTCCTTAATTTCACCCCAATGCTCGCTGTCGAACAAACTGATATAACTCCCTAAAGTCAGGCTTCCCATTTTGTGACGCAAATTATATTGAGAAACCCAGCCATAATGGTTCTTATTAACGTTTTTCTTTCTAATCAGGTCAGCTTCCAGTAAATTCTCTTCTTCAGAAAGTCCGTATTTCCAGAGGTCACGATCGTATTTATATTGCTCGTAATAACCGTTTCCTCTAATATAAAAAAGTGTGTTCTTCACATTTGCATTATCAGCAAGAAAGTAGCTGTGATGCAGTTCAAAATGTGGTTGAGAAAAGTCATCTATTTCATTATCATAAATTATCGGATTATGCTGATGATTTACTTCCAGATCGCTTTCCGAAGAAGCATACCAGGCTGCGTGTGTAAGTTCATTTCCACCATAAACATTCAGTTCGGTTATAGATCTTTCTCCGATTCGTGAAAGATTTGCGAAATATGACCACTGTTCTGATGCGGAATTATTTCGGTACCCATCAGAATTGATACTGGAAAATCTCAAATTCAGTTTGTAATTTTTCAGGATTTCATAGTCTGTTTTTACTCCGTATTTATAAGTATTATAACTTCCGAAGTTGGAAAAGATCTCTGTTCGATTGGGAGCATTGAGATTATTTGTCTGCATATTTAACGAACCACCAAAAGTAGAAACTCCATAAAGCGAACTTCCTACTCCTCGCTGGAATTGAATATCTTGTGTACTTTCTGCAAAGTCGGGCATATCAACCCAGTAAACCTGGTGGTCTTCGGGATCATTGAGTGGAATCCCATTGATCATTACTCCAATACGGTTCTGATCAAATCCACGAATCTTAAGATGAGAATAACCAAATCCATTTCCTGCTTCGGAATATGAAAAAACATTGGGAACTTCACTCATCAGCATAGGAATATCCTGCCCGTAATTTATTTCCTTGATGGTTTCGTTTCCCAGATTTGTAAAAGTAACCGGAGTTTCCCGTTCCCTGGCTTTTGTAGATGATATTTTAAGCCCTGAAATATTCTGCGGCTTTTTTATAAGCTGCATATTCAAAACGGAAGTTTCAAATAGATTATGTTCCACAACTCTTTTTTCATAACCTATCCGTTCAAAGGTTATCTTGAAAACACCCGGTTTCAGAAAGCTGATCTTATAATCTCCATTTGTGTTAGAGGTCGCATATAAGTTCATATTTTCCACGTAAACACTAACTTGATCAATCGGTTCTCCAGTTTGAGAATCGGTAATTTTCCCTGTTAGTTGATCAGCAAAAGCCAGACTGCTAAAAGCAATTATTCCAATTAAAGTACAAATTTTTATTTTCATATTTTCTCCATTTATTATTTAAAAACAAAAAACCACAATCCGGAAGAAAACCGGAATGTGGTTTAATATTTCATTCTCATTTTTCCTCCGCTGGCATTATCCAGATCAGGTTCAAGGGTATATTCTCAACCGTCAGGCTATTGCCCGGACAGCACCCCTAAATCAGTGTAATTAATTTTTTTAAAGAACAATACTAAAGGAATGAAAACCAGAGACGCTAAAATGTGTCAAATTGTTTCTAAAAAATAAATAATAATTGACTTAAAATCCACTCTCTCAAATTTAAAAAATAACAACAGGGGAGCCTCAATGAGTGCTGAGAGGTATAGATAATGCGACCCTTAGACTTATCGGGTAATGCCGAAAAAGGAGTTTTGAAAAATTGAATTTTGATTTAACGATAAATTATAAAACGATTCTAACAAAAACAGATTGGATCGTGTTTTTTTCTATACTGATAATAACCATTGCTGCGGTTGTTTATGGGCAATATACAAAGAAAAAACTGAAGAATAACAAAGAACTGGCTTTTTTAGATCTATTATTAATGGGCAGACAGCTCACCCTTCCAATGTTTGTAGCAACTCTGGTTGCCACCTGGTATGGTGGAATTTTCGGAGTGACCAAGATCGCCTTTGAACAAGGCATATTTAATTTTATCACGCAAGGTGTATTCTGGTATATTGCATATATTTTATTTGCTTTTTTCATTACCCATAAAGTTGCAAAATATAAAGCTCTTACTCTCCCCGATCTTGTGGGACAAATGTTCGGTCCGAAAGCTGGAAAACTGAGTGCAGTTTTTAATTTTTTCAATGTGCTGCCAATTGCTTATGTGATCAGTTTAGGACTTTTGATTCAGGCATTATTTGGTATTTCATTTCTACAAAGTATGATCATTGGTGTTACAGTTGTTGTCCTTTACACACTTTATGGTGGCTTCAGGGCAATTGTTTTTTCTGATATTGTACAGTTCTTTGTGATGTGTTTGGGAGTTTTCCTGGTTCTTGCTTTCTCAGTTAAGCTTTTTGGAGGAATCAGTTTTTTAAAGGCAAATCTTCCCGCTACTCATTTCACACTTACCGGTGGAGAGGGAATTGCAACAACACTCGTTTGGGGATTCATTGCTTTATCCACTTTGGTCGATCCAAACTTTTATCAGAGAGTATTTGCGGCGAAGAGCACAAAAGTAGCAAAACGCGGGATCCTGATTTCCACAATTATCTGGATACTTTTTGATATCTGCACAACGGCTGGAGCAATGTATGCCAGAGCAGTGATCCCTGAAGCTGCTTCTGATAAAGCTTATCTGATCTATGCACTTCAAATTCTGCCGGATGGGATAAGAGGTCTTGTACTGGCAGGAATTCTGGCTACTGTTTTATCAACTCTGGATTCATATCTTTTCATTGCAGGAACCACAGTTTCTTATGATATGATGCCAAAGAAACTTAAAGGTAAAGTTTATGTTCATAACTTCGGTATAATCCTTGTTGGAATAATTGCCATACTGATGGGTGTTATTTTCAAAGGAAATATTAAAGCTGTATGGAAAACTCTGGGAAGTTATTCTGCCAGTTGTTTGCTTCTTCCTGTTTTGTACGGGTATATTTTTCCTAACAGGATAAAAGACTATCAGTTCGTTTTCGCAAGTATTTTAGGAGTGATTACGGTAACTATCTGGCGAAGCATTGAATTAAGCGGATTCTGGCAGAATGTTGATGAACTTTATATGGGAATCATTGCAACATCTCTGGGATTGGCAAGCTATGGTTTTGTTCATAATTTGAAAAAGGGGAAATAGGAGAAAAACATGAAATCAAGAGGAATTGCAGGATTGATCCTGGGAATAGGTTTGCTGGCTTTTGGAATTTATCATCTTGTTATTGGAATATATCTCTGGGCTGTGATCAAGATAATAATCGGTGCTGGATTGATCATGCTGAAGTTTGTTCGTAACCGTTACGGCAACATCATCTTCGGGCATATGGTTATAGTTGCCGGGTGTATGCTGGTAACAGCTGGAATATATTATGTGCCGATGATTGCAGAGCAGGTCAAAGCCAATAACGGGCAGATTCCACTTTTATACATTTTTGCAATGCCGCTGTTCTGGGGATTTTTTGCCATCTTCGGTGGAATTTGTGCTATCTATCATGGTTTCTGTAAATGTGTGAGAAAGGACAAAAAATCATAGAAATAGACCTTATTTAGTAAATCTTTAATAAACTTATTACAAAGAGGTTACATGAAAAAGCATCTTTCAATTAAATCATTTATTAAAAAAATCCCGAAAGCAGAACTTCATCTGCATATCGAGGGAACTTTCGAGCCTGAACTAATGTTCAAAATTGCAAAGAAAAATAACATTGAACTGAAATATAAATCGATCTATGAACTAAAAAAAGCGTACAAATTCAACAGGCGTTGAATCTGAAAAAAGAAGATATCTGTAAACTTACTGAAAATTCTTTTCGGGCTTCGTTCCTGGATGAATCCGAAAAAAATCGCAACTTGATAAACTGGAAGAATTCTATCAAAGATTTGGGTAATATGAAAAAAAACACGCCAATCTGAAATCAGATCGGCGTATTTTTTATGGTACCAGAGGCCGGACTTGAACCGGCACGACCCGAAGATCGAGGGATTTTAAGTCCCTTGTGTCTACCAATTCCACCACTCCGGCAAAAATATAAATAGCCACTAAGAGCACAAATTTCGTAAAAATGGAGGCGACACCCGGATTCGAACCGGGGATAAAGATTTTGCAGACCTTTGCCTTACCACTTGGCGATGTCGCCACATCATTTAAATAATAAAATGGAGCGGGAGACGAGATTCGAACTCGCGACAACCACGTTGGCAACGTGGAGCTCTACCACTGAGCTACTCCCGCCCGCATGTGTTGCAAATTCAAAAGAACCGATTTTCTTGTCAAATTATTTATAAATCACACTCGACAGGTACCCGACAACCTGGGAATTGTCTCCACTGATTTCACCGGAATGAGTATATTTCAGGTTTTCTGTTTTATCGTATCCAAGTTTTTTTGCCAGATGAAGAAGGGTGAGAATTCCTCCAAAACCGCATGCTTCTACTTTGCGTGATTTAAAATTTTTCTCTAATTTTTTGATGTTTTTCTTTTCTACATTTTCCGATAGGAGAGTATCCATTGTTAAAGCTTTTTCGCTATCATAATAATGTGAAAGATCACTACTGATAATAAAAACAGTTCTATCAAGTTTATCTTTAAACATATCAGTCAGCACTTCTGCCAGAATCTTGCTGTTCTCGGAAGTCTGATCTCCCAAAAGTATAGGAAGTATGGCAGCATCAGGATTTATCATCTGTAAAAAAGGAAGCTGAACTTCTAATGAATGTTCAGAATTATGTGCTCCGGGATGAAAATCAAAATCATCTCGTTTTAATAATTCTTCAACAAGCTCCATATCAACAGGGATATGTCCAAGCGGCGTAATGTATTCTTTAAATTTCCCAACAGAATATCTGAAACTTCCAAATCTATGACACGGTGCTATTATAACAGCAAGATCAAATTCTTTCTTCTTTAAAGCATTAAATCCGTAAGCAGCACATTGTCCGGAATACACATAACCAGCATGCGGAGAAATGATTCCTAAAGCGTTTTCATAATTATCCGGAACCTCTGCATTATGCAAGAAGATAAGCACCTGGTTTTTCAAAGTCTCGGAAATGCCTGGATAAAAAGTTCCTGCAACAACCGGTCTTCTGATCATAAGCTACCTCACTAAAAAAAATTTATTAACAATTCGTGGAATTTATGAATAACAATTTATTAATACCTCTTTTTATGACAACAAATAATTTGACAAAATAAAGAATTTATAATTTATAAAGACCATAAATAATGGAAATATCGGCAGGTAAATATGATAAAGATAGCCATTACAACGGGTGATCCGGCAGGCATCGGGTATGAGATCGCATCAAAAGCTCTAAGATTTATCGAACTGAAAAAAAATATCATCTATATAGTTTATGGAAAGATGCAGATTTATAATAATGATAGTCATATCTGCATAATAGATAACATCGATCTGGCAGTATCTTCAGACAAAATATACTGGATCAAAATTGACGAAAATAGTATAAAACCTGGCAAACCTACAAAAAAATCAGGTGAAATTGCATATGAAATATTAGAACGTTGTGCAGCAGATCTAAACTCAAAAAAACTGGATGCTGTAGTAACCTGCCCCATTTCCAAAGAAGCTATTCATCATTCTCATCCGGAATTTATAGGACATACGGAATTCTTTGCAAAAAGATCAAAAACAAAAGAAGTCATCATGTCTTTCTGGGGTCCACATTTTAATCTGGCTCTTCTTACTACCCACATGGCAATTGCCGATATACCGGGTTTACTTACAAAAGCATTTTTGGAAACAAGATTCCAATTGATTTATCAGGAAGTTTGCAAGCTTCTTAAAAAACCAAAAATTGCTATGCTGGCTATAAATCCGCATGCAGGAGAAAATGGTGCTTTTGGAAAGGAAGACATCCTTGTGAAATCTGTATTGGATGAGCTTTCCAATAAAAAGATAATGATCGATGGTCCTTTCCCTGCCGATACTTTCTTTTCCAGAAAAGCTTCCCGATATGATCTTATTATTTCTGCTTTTCACGATCAGGGTCTGATTCCTTTTAAAATGTTATCTGCAGATGAAGGCGTGAATGTTACTCTGGGACTTCCTTTCATTCGCACATCGGTGGATCATGGCACTGCTTTCGATATTGCAGGAAAGGGGATCGCTTCAGAAAAAAGCCTGATGCATGCCATTAACTTCTCAGAAAAACTTCTTTTCCCTTCTCAAAATACCCGGGAAAAAAACTACTCCGTTTTCGCAGAATACTATGATGATTATATGTCTCACGTTCGATATGAAAAATGGGTAAAATTCATTCTTGATCAATATAATAAAAGTCATAAAGGAAATCCTTCCAGGATTCTGGAATTGGCATGCGGAACGGCAAATGTCTCCAGCCTGCTGGTTAAGAAAGGGTTGAACGTTGATGCTTCCGATAACTCTGAAGAAATGCTGAAAGTAGCTACAATGAAGCCTTTCTGTCCAAATCTCTCCGGAAAGGAAATGACTGCCGAACTTCCTGTTGATTGTTACGATCTTGTGCTTCTTCTTTTTGACAGTATAAATTATCTTCAAAAAAAATCAGAGATAGATATCCTTCTGAGTAATGTTCATAATTCGCTGAAAAAGGGTGGTTTATTTATATTCGACGTAACCACGTCAAAAAACTGTGAACAAAATTTTGACGGCTTTTTGAATATAGAAGATAATCGGGACAGCTACTTCATTCATCAAAGCGAATTTGAAAGCACTTCCAATATACAAACAACAAATTTAACTTTTTTTATCAAGAAAGGATTCCTCTTTTCCAGGTTTGACGAAGTTCACGTTCAGAAGATATATAAGGTTGAAGAATTAATTGATTTCATTGAAAAAACCAGATTTTTATTGAAAGGAATTTACAGTATCGATTATGATTACAATCTTTTGAACAAAGATATAAAAACTCTGGATACAAATTTTACCCGTCTTTTTTTTATTCTGGAAAAATAAATGCTTTATAAGAATGAGCAAAAATACAGGAATAAATATGATATTATTACCGGTGTAGATGAAGCCGGACGAGGACCGCTTGCAGGACCGGTGGTGGTTGCGGCTGTTATTATGGAACCTGAAATCAGGATCGAGGGGTTGAACGATTCAAAAAAACTTTCCGCAAATAAACGGGAAGAACTCTATGAGATAATCATTAATTCTGTAGAAGATTGGAATATTGAAATTATTTCTCCTGCAATAATCGATGAGATCAATATTCTTCAGGCGACCCTTCTCGGTATGGAAAAGGCTGTATTAAATCTAAAGTTCAAACCTGATATTTGCCTTATCGATGGAAATAAAATCCCTAAAAAAATTGAACATTTCTCAGAAGCAATTATCAAGGGAGATGGCAAACTGGCTTCCATTGCTGCTGCTTCCATATTGGCAAAAGTAACACGAGACAGGATAATGATCGATATTCATCATGAACATCCGGAATATAATTTCCTGAAAAACAAAGGTTATCCGACTAAAGAGCACCTGGCAGCAATTAAAAAATTCGGAATTCTTCCCTTTCACAGGAAAACATATCGTCCTGTACTGGAATATATATTAAATTGTGGATAAAAAAAACGGCGGATTGGTTACCGCCGTTTACTAGGTTTAAGAATATTATTTCTTTTTCTGCTCACACTTATCTATTGTTTCCGTTCTAACTTGAAGTGCGTTTATAGCTTTATTATCATCTTCATTCATATTACCCTTCATTCTTGGAATAAATGTGATAGTGTACATTTCTTCTATATCAATATAGACATTCAAGAAGATATAATAATATCCATCTTCATCATAGAATTTTATATCCCAACTTCCCGGGCTGACTAACCATTCAACATATTCATTATATCCGATGTCTCCGATAAGGTCATCTTCACCCCAAGAACTATCGCTGCTTGGAGAAAGATAAACTTCAACAATATCATAGTAAGTTGTATTTTCGATTCGTATCACTCCGGCATCAGAATAGATATTAACTTTTGAAGTTGATCCGGGTTTTATTGTTTTACTATCTTGATCCGTAAAGACATAATCACCACCATAATATACAGTTACCTTTTTGTCTTCATCACCGAAAATAGATGTACTTAAAGTGTAATCTTTTTCATAATCCTGACCTGAGCTAAGGTCGTTAGTGAAACCTCCACTACCTAATTGGAACCAAGCCGAATAGTTAGAGTTATTCGTGATTCTCAAAGTTCCATCTTCGCTGCATCCTGCAAGGATCAGTCCCATCAAAACCAATAACCATAATGTTTTTTTCATACCAAATACCTCCTTTTTTTTATCTTATTTATAGCTTTTCTCATTAGTTTTATGCCGAGAAGCAATTTCAATTTCAAAAATGTATTTTGCAATAAATCAGGCAAGTAAAAAATCTTAATGAAGTTTTTATTTAATAAAGAATTAATATTTTTAAAAATTAACTTTATCTGCGTTAACTCGTGGTCGAACATCAGCAGGAAGAACCAGGGTTCTCATTGCATAATTTATTTTTATCCGTTTTTATCAGAGTTAATCAGCGGCTACAAATATGGCGGAGAGTCAGGGATTGCCGATCCGAGGAAACACTGTTTCCTCTCCTGTCGGCGCTACTTCGCTGCTAATTTCTCTCAAGTTCAAAATTAGATTCCAGCTCGTGGTCGAACATCAGCAGGAAGAACCAGGGTTCTCATTGCATAATTTATTTTTATCCGTTTTTATCAGAGTTAATCAGCGGCTACAAATATGGCGGAGAGTCAGGGATTCGAACCCTGGGTACCCGTAAGAGTACAACGGTTTTCGAGACCGCCCCGTTCAACCGCTCCGGCAACTCTCCGTAAATCTATCTTTTGCTTTTAAAGAATCCGACTATCAGATCAGAACATTCCTGAGACAAAATACCGGATACAACTTTCGGATGATGATTAAAATTTTTATCCAGAAGCGCATTATAAATAGATCCGACCGCTCCGGCTTTAGGATCAAAACAACCAAAAACAACTTTTCCCACTCGTGCCCAGATAATGGCACCAGCACACATCAAACACGGTTCTACAGTTACGAAAAGAGTATAATCATAAAGATATTTTTCCCCGGAATTTATTACCTTTTCGATAACCTGTTTTTCAGCGTGCGCCAGGTTATTGTTTGTCTGTCTGGTTCTATTGTGATCTGCTGCAACTATTTTATTGTCTTTTACCAGAACAGCTCCGATCGGCACCTCATCTTCCTGAAGTGCCAACCGTGCTTGTTCCAGTGCATAATTCATCCAATATTCATTGGAATATTCTTTGTACATTCTGCTTTATTAATTACCTGCTTTTTTAAGGTACTTGTAGTAATCGCTGTCTGTACTCATAATAAGTGTATTTTTCTCATCGATAGTTTTTTCATATGTTTCCAGGGTTTTCAGGAATTGATAAAATTCCGGATCGCGGTTGTATGCATTAGCATAAATTTTTATAGCTTTTGCATCTGATTTACCAATGATTTCCTGGGCTTCTTTATAAGCTTCCGATTGGATCTGATCGAGTTCACGCTGCATTTTACCAAGAATTTCAGCAGAGCTACCCTGTCCTTCCGATCTGTATTTGGCAGCGATCTTATTACGCTCCGATATCATACGTTCATAAACTTTCATACGTACTTCTTCAACATAATTAATGCGTTTGATATTAACATCTATCAGCTTAATACCATATTCTGCCACGAGAGATTTAGAAGATTCAAAGATTTTATTGGCAATATTATTCCTACCAAAATCAATGGGTTCTTCTTGTACACCTTCAAGGGAACTTGTTTCATATTCTTGTGTAAATATTAATTCTCTGTTTGTATTCCTCACCAGTTCTATAAGAGAATTTGAACTGATAACGTCCCTGGTAGTACCACTGATAATGTCATCCAGCCTGCCATGAGCAAAAGTTTCATTGCGTACTGTTTGATAGAATTTGAGAGGATCGACGACCTGCCAACGAGAAAAAGTATCTAACCAGATATAACGTTTATCGGAAGTTGGAATCTGTTTAGGATCGCCATCCCATTCCAGGATACGCTTCTCGAAATAGTGAACTTTTTGAATTATAGGTATTTTTATATGCAGACCTGCATTCGTTATTGCACCTCCCACAGGATCTCCGAACTGAGTAATAATAGCCTGCTGTCTTTCGTCCAGGATGTATAATGCATTAACGATGATTATCAGTGCAATTACTGCAAATATCAAGGTTGATCTATTTTTCTTTTTCATTTCACTTCCCTCCTTTATTCAGGTTAAGAAGTGGAAGAATACCCTTCTGTTTATCATCCACTATGTATATCTTTTCTACTTTGGGAAGAACTTTCTGCATTGTTTCCAAGTAGAGACGCTTTTTGGTGACTGTTTTTGCATATCGATATTGATTATACATTTGTTTGAAACGTTCTGCATCTCCATTTGCACGATTTACTCGATTGATGGCATAACCCTCTGCTTCTTCGATAGTTCGTTTTGCTTTACCTCTTGCTTCCGGGATTACCTGGTTATACTTCTGCCAGGCTTCATTAACGATCCTTTCTTTTTCCTGTTTTGCAGAATTCACATCATTGAATGCAGGTTTAACTCTTTCAGGAGGATTCACATTCTGAAGATTCAAAGTGTATATCTCGATCCCAGATTCGTAAGCATCCAATTTTTTCTGTAATCCGACCTGTATTTCATCTGCAATTTCCTTCCTGCTGAGAACGATAATTTCATCACCGCTCCTATCTCCCACAACCTGTCTTGTTACAGATTCGGAAAGGTCACGGATAGTCTCCACGATATTCCTTATCCTGAAAAGATACTTAACCGGGTCTTTAATACGATATTGAACGATCCATTCCACATCTGCAATGTTAAGGTCACCGGTTAACATAACGGATTCAAAATCGTAACTGCGGGCAGAATATTTGGTTTGAACTCCGGACTGAAGTGTCCTGAAACCAAATTCTTCTTTATAAACATGTTTAACTTTTACCTTTGTGAGTTTATCTACTCCAAAAGGTATTTTAAAGTGCAATCCGGGTTCGGTTGTATCTATATATTTTCCAAACCTCTGGATTACTCCAACTTCCTCCGGATCTACAGTGTAGAATCCTGTGAAAATGATGATGACAACTGCAAAGATAATAAGATAAGTTACTATTTTCTTTGAAGATAACTTTGGCAATTTCAGTTGATCGATCTTAATTTCATTAATATTGGTCATAAGCCCTCCTTAGCTTTTTTCACAAAAAAATCAATTGTTTCTCTAACGCCTTCCTGCAAGGAAAAAACAGGTTCCCAGCCCAGTTTCTTTCTTGCTTTTTCGATATGTAAACAACTCTTCCTGATGTCACCCGGTCGTGCATCTCCTTTTATTGGTTCGACATTTTCATTCATCTGGTTCGATATTTCTCGATATAATTCGCCGGTCGTTGTTTCTAAACCGGTTCCGATATTAAAAGCATCCAGATTACCCTTCTTTAAAGCGATCACATTTGCATTAACAATGTCTTTCACGAACACATAATCACGGATCATTCCATCCGGTTTTTCTTTGAACGCATATAAATGTGACTGAATATCATTAAGAAAATTAGTGATGAATATGGAAACTACGCCTGCTTCTCCATGCGGGATTTGACGTGGTCCGAAAACATTTGCATACCTCAGAACCGTGTAGTTCAATCCAAATTGATGATGATAGAAATGCAGGTATTTTTCCGAAACTAACTTGTTGATAGCATAAGGAGAAAGTGGAACAGGATTGTAATTTTCCGTAGTTGGATATTCTTCTGCTTCTCCGTAAATGGCACCACCAGATGAAATTGAAATAACTTTCTTAACATTGTATTTAACGCAATTTTGAAGTAGATTCAAAAAACCTACAACATTAACTTCTGCATCAAATTCGGGATCTTTCACCGAGACCGGAACACTTATCTGGGCAGCATGATGATTTACGATTTCCGGTTTTTCTTTATCAAAAACTTCTGCCAGTTCCTTCGAACGAATATCCACTTTATAGAATGTTGCCTCAGGATTTACATTATGTTCAAAACCTGTACTCAGATCGTCAACAACTACAACTTCGTGTCCTAATGAGACGTATTCGTCAACGACATTTGAACCGATAAATCCGGCACCGCCTGTAACTAAAATTTTCATTCTCTTATTCCTTTATTATTTTTATCTGCTTTGCACTTGCAGAGATCGAAACTGCCTGTCTTAAAAGATTTACCTGCAAGATCACTCTCTTTACATTTTTTCCATCTTCCACAACTCCTGTCAAGCCTTCAAATGGTCCTGAAGTGATAATTACCTTCATCCCTTTCTCCAGGAATTCAGCTTTTCTGTAATCCGCACCTTTCAGACGTCCAAAATGTATCTGCTTCAATTCACCGGTAAATACTTCTTCATTTGGAACCGGAAGAAAATAGGCAGTATGTCCGGTAATCGTTAAAATACGCCTCTCTTCGGAATCGCATTTGACAAAAACATACCCGGAGAAAAGAGGTTTTGTGAATTTTACTTTACGATATTGATAAACCCTGATGCTGTCTTTCAAAGGTAGATAGTAATTAATTTTATTTTGCAGGGAATATTGCGCTAATTTTTTCTCTCTGCGTGGCTTGGTGTGCACTACAAACCATTTTCTGTTTTCTTCGGCAGGTTCAAGATCGCCGAACAGTTCCTGAACTTCTATGGGTTTATGTGTTGTCATAAT
>JAIORR010000268.1 GCA_021108055.1 Candidatus Cloacimonadota bacterium | reverse complement strand
GCTTGCGTGGATGATGTTGTAAAGAGGATTCGCAAAGAAATCCTTTCGTGGATCGAACTGGATTCAACGGTTCATTAAATATTTAAAATGTTTCGTTTAGAAAACGACAAAAGAGGAGATTTACGATGAATGTGGAAAAACCAAAGATCGCACTTTTTTTGTGTGAGTGCAGTACGAACATATCCAATTTCATTGATCTTCCAGCCGTTGCAGATTGGGCAGAGAGCACAGAAGATTTTTGTTTCATAGAAGTTAGCAACTTGCTTTGTTCTCCGGATGGCAAGAAGTATTTTGCCGAGATACTTATGAAGTACAAACCGGATGGTATCATTGTTGCTGCCTGTTCACCCAAATTGCACGAAAAAACATTTCAGGATGTAGCTGAGGAAGTTGGAATTAATATGAGCCGTGTTCAGATGGCGAATATTCGTGAGGATGTTTCGTGGGTTACAAAAGACAAGACAAAAGCAAATGAGAAAGCAAAAGCTATGATCAAAGCAGCCTTGAGAAGGGTGATCCTGGCAGAAGATCTGGAAAAAATGACAATGGAAGTAATTTCGGATATTCTCATTATCGGTGGAGGAATTGCCGGAATAGAAGCAGCTATTATTGCCTCAAAAGCAGGAAGGAAAGTTTATCTAATAGAAAAGGATATTTCACTCGGAGGTTCTGTTATCAAGATAGAAGAAGTTGCTCCGAACATGGAATGTGCTCCCTGCCTGCTTGCACCAAGACTTTCAGAAGTAAGGGATGATCCCAATATTACTGTTCTTACAAATTCGGAAATCACCGATGTTCTGGGATTTTATGGTAACTTCTTGGTAAAAATTCGCAAAAAAGCCAGGTATGTCGAAGAAACTTGTATTGGCTGTGAAGCATGTTTTGATGTATGTCCCGTAACTATGAAAAACGAATTTCATCTCGGTCTGGGCAACCGGAAAGCTATTTACACACTTTTCCCGGGTTCTGTTCCTGCGGCTGCTGTTATCGATAAAGAACACTGTAAGCATTTCATTGAAAACTCATGTGATGCTTGCGTTTCTGCCTGTCCGTTTGGTTCGATTAATTTTAATGAAAAGGACGAAGAACTTGAGATCAATGTTGGTGCAATTGTGATTGCTACTGGAACCAAGAGCGGAGATGTTTCCAAATTTGATGAATTAGGTTATGGAAAGATCGACAATGTTTATACTTTACCCGAGTTTGAACGGATTGCTTGTTCAAATGGTCCCACCGGTAGTAAAATTATCTTAAAAAATGGTGAGAAACCATCGACTGTTGCTGTTATCCATTGTGCAGGTTCATTAAGGGAAGACGGTATTCCTTATTGTTCGGGAATATGTTGCTTTGGTGCATCCAAAGTAGGAGAACTTGTAAGAAAACAAATACCGGAAGCTAAAGTTTTCAATATTTATAATGACCTTGTTTTTGTGGGTCCCAAAGTAAATGCTTTCTACAGGAAACAAATTGAGGAAGGAACGCGATTCATTAAATGCTATGATCTGAAAACCATTCAAGTTAAAGAAAAAGGTGACAAGATAACTGTCGAGGGTGACGGATTCAACCGGATCGAAACAGATATGGTTGTTCTTGCCACAGGTTTGGAAGCTGGTTCCGGAACGAAGGAACTTGCAGACTTGCTGAATGTCGATCTGAGAAAAGATGGATTTTTTAAAGCTGATCATGCACTTCTGAATCAGACAGGCTCAACCCTGGAAGGTATTTATATTGCCGGTTGTTCGGCTGGTCCCTGCAATGTGGCTACTGCTGTAACCAGAGCCAGGTCTGCTGTTGGAGATATTATCAGCAAGCTTGTTCCGGGTCGAGAAATCGAACTTGAAATAATGACATCGGTTATCGATGAAGATAAATGCGGTGGCTGCAAACTTTGCATTTCTGTTTGTCCGTATAAAGCTATAATTTTTGATGAAGAAAAAAATATCAGCATAGTAACAGAAGCTATCTGTCGGGGATGTGGAACTTGCGTAGCATCCTGCCCCAGTGGTGCTGCCAAGGCAAAGCATTTCACAGATGACCAGATCTATGCTGAGATAGGAGGTTTGTTGTATGAATAATTTCGAACCGAAAATAGTAGCCTTTACCTGTAACTGGTGTTCCTACGCAGGAGCAGATAAAGCAGGGATGATGAAGCTGAAATATTCTGACGATGTGAAGCTGATCAGGGTGATGTGCAGTGGTCGTGTCGATCCGCAATTTGTTATGGATGCTTTCAGGGAAGGAGCTGATGGTGTGATGATCCTTGGCTGCCATCCCGGTGATTGCCATTATAGAACTGGAAATGTAAAAGCATTTAAACGTTATAAATTACTTAAAAAAACACTGGCTCAGTTTGGAATAAACGATAAGCGATTAAAACTCGATTGGGTAGCTGCCGGTGAAGCAGAATTATTCCAGAAGGTCGTTAATGAAATGGCAGAAACCGTTAAAGAACTTGGTCCATTACATCTAACCGGTAATGTTGAACAGGGAGGTAAATAATGGCTAAACCAAAAGTTGCATTTTATTGGTGTGCATCCTGTGGCGGATGCGGGGAAACTGTAGTCGATCTGGCAGATAAGATTCTCGATGTGGTTGCCGCAGTAGATATCATTCTCTGGCCCATTGCTATGGATTTCAAATATAAAGATATTAGAGCGATGGAAGACGGCAGCATTGCAGTTTCATTTATTAATGGAGCAGTAAGAACAGAAGAACAAAAAGAGATCGCTGAACTTTTAAGAAAAAAATCAGGACTCGTTGTTGCCTTTGGAAGTTGTTCTTCACTGGGTGGGATTCCTGCTTTGGCAAATCTTACTTCCAAGAAAAAGATTTTTGAACGTTCATACCTGAAGTCTCCTACGGTTGTTAATCCGGAAGGAGTTGTTCCCAAAACTAAGTCGAAAGTCGATGGTTATGAGCTTGCTCTTCCCGAATTTTACGAATCGGTTTATAAGCTGAATGATGTGATCGATGTTGATTATTATTTACCCGGTTGTCCTCCCACTCCCGATCTTATTGTAAATGCTGTTAATGCAATTCTTGAGGGTAAATTACCTCCCAAAGGAGCGATATTATCACCGGATAAATCTTTATGCAATTCCTGTGATAGAAATGAAAGTAAACCAGAAGATGTTGCCATATCCGAAATAAAACGGGTTATCGATGTTGAAATCGATCCGGAAAAATGTTTTCTTGCTCAAGGGATAATTTGTATGGGACCTGCAACAAGAGATGGCTGCGGAGCTTCCTGCATTAATGGAAATATGCCCTGCACCGGATGTTTTGGACCTACCGATTCCTGCAAAGATCAGGGAGCAAAAATGATAGGCACTCTCGGAGCGATCCTGGAAGGTGATGAAGAAGAAACAATCGATAAAGCTCTCGATGGACTTGTTGATCCTGCCGGAACTTTTTACAGGTATGGATTATCGGCATCTATGCTTGGCAGTGCTCGCAAGGAGGAAGAAGATGAGTAAAACTATTACTATTGATCCAATCACCAGGCTGGAAGGTCATGGTAAAATAACAATTATCCTCGATGATAAAGGAGATGTGGAAAGAGCTTTTTTCCAGATACCGGAACTTCGCGGATTTGAAGCTTTTTGTGTGGGAAGACCTGCAGAAGATATGCCTCAAATAACTTCGCGTATCTGTGGTGTTTGCCCTAGTGCCCATCATATGGCAGGGACAAAAGCTCTGGATTCTCTTTTCAAAGTAGAGCCCACACCTACTGCAAAGACTATCCGTGAACTCTTCTATAATTTGTTTATGTTCGAGGATCACACAATTCACTTTTATTATCTTGGAGGTCCGGATTTTATAGTTGGTCCAGATGCTCCTGCAGGAAAAAGGAATATTCTCGGTGTTATCGAAAAGGTTGGCGTGGATGTTGCCAAGCAGGTTATCACCATCAGGAAGCGCTGCCGAGATATTATGGCGGAGATTGGCGGAAAGACTATTCATCCTGTACTCGGTCTTCCGGGTGGTGTGGCAAAAAGGGTTTCCGTAGAAACAAGAGATACGATCAAAACATTCGCTGCAGATGCTATCGAGTTTGCAAAATTCACTCTTCAAGCTTTTGATGATATCGTTCTTAAAAACAAAGATTATGTTGATCTTATCTTGTCCGACACATATTATCATCAAACCTATTATATGGGAATGGTCGATGAAAATAACAAGGTCAATTTCTATGATGGAAAGATCAGGATAGTCGATCCGGAAGGTAATCCTATAGAGCTATTTGCACCGGATGAATATGCGGATATTTTTGCAGAGCATGTAGAAGATTGGAGTTACATCAAATTCCCATATCTTCGAAAGATCGGTTGGAAAGGCTTTATCGACGGTGTTAACAGCGGTCTTGTAAGGGTTGCACCTTTGGCAAGATTGAATGCTGCCGATGGCATGGCAACTCCTTTTGCTCAGCAGGAATATGAAAGAATGTATGCTACAGTAGGCGGAAAACCATGTCATAATACACTCGCTTACCATTGGGCAAGATTAATCGAGATCCTTTATGCTGCTGAAAGAATTAAAGAACTCGTCGATTCGGAAGAACTATCTTCGCCTGATACTCGCAATATGAACCTGCTGACTCCAAAAGAAGGAATTGGCATAGTAGAAGCACCGCGAGGAACTTTGATCCATCATTATGAATCTGACGAAAGGGGAGTTTTAACCGGTGTTAATTTGATGGTTGCCACGCTGTTTAATTCTGCTCCGATATGTATGTCTGTAGAAAAAGCTGCCAAAAAACTTATCAAAGGCGGTAATGTGAATGACGGTTTACTGAATATGGTGGAAATGGCATTCAGAGCTTATGATCCGTGTTTTTCCTGTGCCACTCATTCCATTATGGGAGAAATGCCGCTGAATATTTCATTCCAGGATAGATACGGTAAAAAACTCGGTTCTATGAAAAGAGATAGTTATGGAAAAGAAACTGCTTCCTGGAAGTAGGGTTCTGGGTTCAGGGTTGGGATGAAAAAAAGGAACACGGATAACTCGGATGGAACGGATTTTCACCGACAAAAATAAATTTGTATTTTGTTATTTGTAATTTGATATTTGGTATTTATTTGTTTTTTGGGATTTGTATTTTGTGATTTTATTCTTTCAAGGTTCGAGGTTCAGGGTTCACGAATTCACGTGTTCAGGGTTTTGGGATTTATTCTAATTAGAAAATTGTGATTTGAATGGACTCAGCAACTTCCGAATGTATCAGCACCTATTTTGATATGCTTCTATTTTGGTTTTCCAAAATAGGTGCTGGTTCTTCGGAATGTAGATGTACTCTTGCCCAATAATAGGAAGATCAGCAAGCTGAACACTTGTACGCCTTGGTGTATTCCGATGTTTACGAGTGTAATTAAAACCCGAGTCGGGTTGAGTACAACTCGACTCGGGTTTTTTACTCTTTCGTCAAAAAACTTTATGTGTCATCTCAGACACAGTTAAGTTGGAACTGTCTTAATTATGAAGTATATATATAATCAAATATCTTAACAAAAGTAATTTATTTATTGACTGATTTAAATTTGCAATTGTTTTTGTAAGGTGAAGTTAGTTATTTCCAAGAAATCAAGATTTAACAGGAACTAATATGAAGGAGAACATTTTATGAAAAGATGTTTAATAATTTTTTTTATTGTTTTGATTTGTATAAACAGCAGTTTCTTATTTTCGGTAGAAAAGTTTTATACATATTACGATAAAGCATTAAAATATATGCAAAAAGGGGAGTGGGAACGCGCAATTACCGAGTTTAAAAGTGCAGCCTCACTGGAATTTGAAGATACTAAGAAAAAGCGAACATACGGTACCAGGTTCATAAAATATTTTCCTCATAGGGAGATGGGGATTTGCTTTTATAACCTGGAAGAATTTGATACGGCAATGGGTGAATTACAGCTCTCTTATGCCTACAAGAAATCTAAACGTGCCGAGGAATTTATAAAAAAATTAAGCTTTGACGGCAGAGATATCGATCTTGAAAAAAACCTGGCTGAAAGGAAAAAACATGAAAAAGAACAGGAAGAATTAGCTTTCCGGCAAAAAGAGATGGAAGAACAAAGGAAAAAAGAAGAAGAATTGGCAAGAAAACAAAAAGAGATCGAAGAAGAGAACAAACGCCTGGAGAAAGAACGGAAGAAAAAAGAAAAAACGGAATTAGCAGCATTGGAAAAAGAAATCCAGAAAAAACAAAAAGAACTTGAAAAAGAGAGAAAGAAATTAGAAGAACAAAAAAAAAGAAAATCAAATATCAGCAAATTACCACTCGGTGCATTAACTTATGATCCGAACGCAGTAACTCAGGTCGGTTCTCGTTTATCTGTTGCAGTGCTCACTTTTGCAAGTAACGAAAAAGCTGAGAATCTTGCAGAATCTGTAACGGAAAAACTGGTAACACAGCTTGTGAACCTTCGCCGGTTCCGGGTGATAGAAAGAAGTGCTCTGGATAAAATTATGGAAGAACAAAAGCTTGGTATGACAGGATTCGTGGATGATGAAACTGCGGTAAAGGTGGGAAAACTTGCAGGTGCGGATTTAATTATTCTGGGCAGGATAAATATCGAGATCGGCTTTGCCAAGGTCAGTGCGCGTGGCATAGATACGGAAACCAGTGAGCTCATCGTGGCAAAAGAAGCAGATTCAGGAAATACAAATATCGAAACTATCGAATTTTTGGTGGAGCAGGTCGCAATAGATATCTATAATGACCTGCCGTTGGTTGAAGGTATTATCATGGAAGTTGAAGATACTCAGGTTATTTTGAGCATCGGCAGCGATGTAGGTGTGCGTAAAGGTACAAAATGCGTTGCCTATAAAGAAGGAAAAAAATATCTCCATCCGCAAACAGGTGAAGTTCTGGGTAAGAATGTAATTCCTTTAGGAGAATTAATTGTTATCCAGGTTCAGGAGAAAATGTCGATTGCAAAAGCAATTGGAAAAATTGGAAATATTCAGGTTGAAGACAAAGTAGTGGTAAAATAAAAAAGGGGGGAAAGATGAAAAAAAGTTTTATTGTGTTATTTATTATTTTTATTGGTTTTAACTTGCATGCAGCTGACTGGAATATAACAGGAGCAGGTGCCAGAGCTACAGGTATGGGGGGAGCGTTTATCGGTGTAGCCGATGATGCCACTGCCATTTCTTGGAATCCTGCTGGATTAACCCAACTCTATCGTCCTGAGGTGTCTTTAGTAGCAAGATATATTGCAGAAAACTACAAATACGAATCCACTTTTTTTTCAAACTCAGTTGATAATCAAGGTCATTTTATTGTTAATTTCGCCAGTGCTGCCTTCCCTTTGATGAATGGGAAATTAGTTGCAGCTATTGCATATCAGAAACAGCTTGATTGGTATAGTGGTTGGCAAGATGAAGATGAAAAATCAACTGGTGGTGCAAATACTCTGATTCCGGGGATGGCTTATAGAGTATTCCCTGTGTTATCATTGGGCTTTTCAACTAATATCTGGATGGGAAATAGTGAAGAAGAAGGTGTATATGGTTACCATCCGTATGAATATGAATATGATTTTATTGATAGAACTGTTGCTTTTTCCGGTTTGAACTTCGTTTTTGGAATAATGGCAGATTTTAATAATTTACAGAAACCATTTCCTTTAAAACTTGGGGTGACTATGAGAACACCATTTGATCTGGAAGTGGAAGTGGAAGCTGATTACTACTATTATTATGATCTTGATTACACGAATACTGTAGATATGCCTATGATGTTAGGTTTTGGCACTTCATATAAATTCGGAGAAAACTTAACTCTATCAGCCGATTATGAAATAAGAGCTTTTGGAGACAGTAAGATAAACTATGGATTAGGTGGTGACCCGTCAAATTTAAGTGCTAGTGAGGAAAATCTTAACCAAATCAGAGTTGGAGCAGAATATCTTGTAGTGACTGATTTCGCTGTAATTCCTTTCAGAGCAGGATTCAAAACTATCCCAACTCTTCTTTCTAATGGTGAAGATTCTGAATATACAGATCAAACAAAAGGAACTGGATTTTCGCTTGGTACAGGTCTGATATTTGAAAGAGTTGCAATCGATGCAACTTTTGATCTATCCAGTTATAAGCAGGAATGGGACAATTGGCCTGATTATGGTGAAAGTGAAAGTGGAACTTATAAAAAGTATAACTCAACAATTTCATGTATATTTTATTTTTAAAAAGGAGGAATAGATGAAAACAAAACTATTTGTAGTTTCATTAATTTTGGGATTGCTTATTTTATTTGGTTGTGAAGAAGAGACAACAAAACCTGATACAACTCCACCAACAGTTCAGATAACATCACCCGCAAATAATTCAACAATTTCCGGCACGGTTGATATTGATATTAATGCATCTGATAATAAAGGCGTAGCAAAAGTAGAGGTCTATATCGATGGAACTTTAGCTGGTGAAACAACTTCCCCCCCATGGGGATTTATCTGGGATACAACCCTTGAGTATGACGATGATTACACATTACGGGCAAAAGCTTATGATACTTCCAATAATCTTGGAACATCTGATATTGTGAATGTAACTATACAAAATTCAGCACCTGAACTATATGTAAGTACATCCACTATGGATTTTGGAACAACACAGACTGTAGATTATTTCTATATTTATAACGATGGAGAGGGAGTATTGAACTGGGAAATTACAGATAATCAGAATTGGATTACAGTTAGTCCAACAAGTGGTTCAGATGATGGGGATAGGAGTACAATTACGGTAACAGTTGATAGGGGAAGTTTATCTGTAGGTTCCTATCAGGGTACAATATCAATAACTTCAAATGGTGGTTCTGCTACAGTATCGGTTCAAATGGAAGTTGAGGAAGGTGAACCGTTCGTTCTAACCTTTAATAATCCTCTTTTTACGGATATTGAGATCACCGTGACAGGATATGGCACACAAACAGCCGAACCGGGAGGTAGTGCTGTGTTCAATTATTCTTCAAATCCCGGGTCAATTACTTATCATGCGGAAACAAGCGGTCAAACCACATCTGGCTCACAAGTAGGTTTATTGTTAGAGTGGGATTATACTCATAATGTTTCAGGTCAATCATCATACACTTTGAATCTTAACGTTAATTCCGATTATTTCTTTATTTATGTAGAGAACAACAGCGATCATGATTTTTCTCCGTTCTATGTAAATTATGGTTCTTATTATGAAACTATGGACGACATTATTATTTACAATACCGGAACTAATTATCGTATAGGTTATTATAGGGCATTTACTAATACGGAAGTGCGAGCATACTGGCAGGATATGCCAACTTGGTATTACTATTGGATCCAGGGAACTCATTTCTATCTTCCCTTTACTGATAATCAGTATGTTATGCTTACCGCTTCTTCTTCCAGAAATAATATAGCTGAAAATGACCGGATTCATACGATATCTGATAAGAAAACAGGTAAAGTAATTCCGGGAGTTATTCCTCAACAGAATTTTGGTAATGATGGAATTTGTGTCTATGGAGAAGCAAAAGAATAATTTGTAAAAGGATAAACCCTCATATACCTTTTTTGAGGAGAATTATATGAGGGTTTATTTATTCGAGGAGTCAATATGAAATTGAAGTTCTTATATATTTTTTTAATACTGTTTGTTTCAAGCCTTACCTTTGCCCAGATTGATCTGAACTTAGGTCCCGATTGGAATTTCACCGGAGTGGGAGCCAGAGCTGCCGGTATGGGTGGAGCCTTCATCGGGGTGGCAGATGATGCTACTGCCATTTCCTGGAATCCTGCCGGACTTACCCAGTTGGATGAACCCGAAGCATCTGTTGTGGCAAGGGGACTCGTAGAAAAATATGAAGTCGATTTTGATTATTGCATCGAAACCTATGAAGACGAACATGCTATCCTGAACTTCCTGAGTGGAGTGTATCCATTCGAATTTTCCGGTAAACAGTTTGTTGCTGCACTTGCTGTGCAAAGACAACTCGATCTTTACTCCTATTATCATGAAGAGGATTTATACGAAGATGCATTTGAATCAAATGAATATATTTGTGAAACATTATCAGAGGGTGGAGCGAGCACGATCACTCTTGGACTTGCAAATAGACTAGCATCGATATTATCATTGGGAGTAGCTGCCAACCTGTGGGTAGGTGAGGCTTACTTTGAATCAAAGGATATGGTTGAAATAGATTCAGTGGGTTATTATTATTACTGGGATTATTATGATAGATCCGATTTGACTTTTTCCGGTGTGAATTTTGTGTGTGGTGCAATGCTGGATTTTAATTACTCGAGCAATCCCTTTCCTCTTAAGATCGGTTTGGTGATGAAAACACCTTTCGATCTTACAGTCGATGAAGAATTTCTTTTAGAAGAATATACAGATGATAATGGAAGTATATATGAACCCGAACCTGTTGAATCCAGCGATTCCTACATATTGGGAATGCCGTTGATGTATGGGTTTGGTGCTTCATACCGCTTTGGTGACAACTTGACTTTGGCAGTTGATATGGAATCCAGAAAATATGGAGAAACTAACCTGAAAGAAGATTATGCAGATTTGATTGGTTTGGACCTGGAAGAAGAAGATGAACTAATTATTATTGAAAATCAGGATCTGAATCAGTTCAGGTTTGGTGGGGAATATCTTTTTACAGAATTATGGGATTTTGCTGTTATTCCCCTTAGAATTGGTATTCAAACCTATCCCACACTATTTATGGATAACAATGACGAACAGGTTGTAGGTGCTGCTTTTTCGTTAGGAACCGGTTTAATTACAGATCAATACTCGCTTGATATTTCGTTCAAAAACACAGAATTTGAAATTGAATATGGAGAATCTGATGACGAGGGTTTTATTTACACAAAAACTTTAAATACTCTCACTCTTTCCTGCATCTATTATTTCTAAATTCGGAGGAATGTAATGAAAAGAATCTTTCAATTCTTACTATTGATATGCCTGTTTTTTCAATTTGATCTGCTCCTTGCCAAGAAAGCACCGGACTGGGTTACGAGCCGACCGATTTACAAAGAGTTTTATATTGGAATTGGCTATGCATCCAAAGTAAAAGGCAGCAGTGAACATATCGAAATAGCAAAAAATGGAGCATTGAAAAATCTGGCTTCCGAAATAACCGTAAATATTTCCGGAGAGGTTATCAGCAATGTTGTAGAAAAATCCGGAATACTGGAAGAAGAACTGAAATCGCTTATCCGTTCCACTACCGAAGCAGAACTGGAAGGTTACGAGCTTGTGGACGAGTGGCAGAATAAAAAAGAGTACTGGGTTTACTATCGACTTTCCAAAGTTATATACCGGAAATTAAGGCAGGAAAATATTGATAAAGCAGTAAGCCTGTCGCTGAATTTATTTTCCGAAGCAAAGAAAAATGAAACCAGTAAAAATTATGAAAAAGCGCTGCTTTATTATTTGCAGGCACTTGGTCCCATCGAAAAATACATTACTGAAACCCTGCAGACAGAATTTGGCGGAAGAACCATTTACCTGAATAACGAGATCTATTTTTCTATTCAGAACCTGCTTTCCAATATTGAACTGAAACCTGTTAAAGCAAATGTGGAAGCTAAACGAAACAAAGCTTTAAAGCAACCATTGGTGGTAAAAGCTTTCTATTACGAAGCAGATAAGACACTAATTTCCAACCTGCCTTTGGCTTTCGCTTTCACACGTGGTGACGGCGATCTGATAAAAAATGTCCGTACAAATATGAACGGCGAAGCAAGATGTAAAGTGAGCAAGGTCACTTCCAATGAAAGTATGCAGATGGTGGGTGTGAAATTGGATATTTCACGTTTGATAAACCAGGACAGCACTTCTTTTGTATATCAGAATATCTTAAAGAGCTTTCCGATTCCAACTACCAAGATTATCCTGAATGTATTCGGACTTGCTTTTTGCATCGAATCTGACGAAACGAATTTTGGCAAAAAGCTCAGCATTCTTCATGTGGAACCCAAACTTAAAGAAGATTTTGCAATGAAAGGTTTTACCTTCACGGAAGATATTAACAAAGCCGATCTTTACGTTAAAGTTAACGCAAAATCTCGGGAAGGATCAGAAATGTATGGGATGTTTACTGCTTTTGTCGATCTTTCTGTTTCCGTGACCGAGATGGATTCCGGTGATGAAATTTATAAATGCTCACTCAATAATGTAAGCGGTCAGGGACTGGATTTTGAAAAAGCAGGATTGAAAGCATTTGAAAATGCCGCAGATGAAATTTCGGAAGATATGCTTCCGATAGTAATGAAACTGATAGATCAATAAATGAAAGAAAAACTGCATAAGATCAGGCTTTCCAAACTTTATAAGAAATGGTATATCCTGATTCCGGTTGCAGCAGTTCTTACTGTACTTGTTTTCCTGGTTTGTTCCATTTCGTTTATTCAGGAAACTGAATATAAATTTCTTGATTCACGTTTCAAGTTGAATCCCGTTCCGCAGAAGGCGGACACCAATATTGTTATAATAGCCATCGATGACTACAGCCTGGATTTTTTCAGTGAGAATGGGATTTCCTGGCCCTGGCCCCGTTCATTCTATGGTTATACTGTAGATTATTTTACATCTGCCGGAGCAAGATCAATAATATTCGATATGCAATTCTATGAACCCGATATCGATAGGGAAGAGACATACGCAGAAGAGACCGACGGCATGTTTGCAAATGCTATTGAAAATAATGGCAACGTCTATCTTGGAACGCAGCTTCTACTCGATTCGACTTATATCCATCCAGAGTTAATTAAATTTTCAATTCCACTTAAAGAAAAAGAAAAATTATATAAATATAATGGAGTCAGAGCACCGATCGATCCCTTTATTCAAGCTGCAAGATCTATTGGTATCATAAATTCTTCTCCTGATGGTGATGGGGTCGTTCGCAGGGTTTCGATGCTTTACAGGTTGAATGAGAACATATTTCCTCAAATGGGATTTTGTGTGTGGTTGAACCAGCAGGATAAAACCGGAAAAATAAAAAAATCAGACCGGAAAATAAAGATCAACGAGATAGAAATACCTGTCGATAAAAGCGGGAAATATCTTCTTAACTGGTATGGAATCGAACCTTTCACAACTTATCCGTTCAGGGCCGTAATTGCTTCTGCATCTGCGGTAGCATCCGGAAGCGAACCGATCCTGCCTTTGGAAACATTCAAAGATAAACACATTATTATCGGTGCAACTGCTGCCGGGTTGATGGACCTCAAGACCAATCCATATTCAAAGGTTATGCCTGGAATGGAGATCTGGGCTACTGCTCTCAGTAATTTTTTAAATCAGGATTTTATCCGTGTTGTTCCAGGATGGATGAACTTTCTTATCACTTTTCTCGTGATTTTCCTGATCTTGTTTTCGGTTACAAATCTTAAACCCAGAAAAGCTACTATCCTTGTACTTCTGATACTTTTTTTCATAGTTGTAATGAATTTTATCCTGTGGAAAAATAACAGGATATTGCTTAATTTCACAATGCAGTTTATCGGTTTTATTATTTCGTATCTATTGGTAAATATTCTTAGTTATCTTTTGGAAGGCAAATCTAAACGTGAGATCCGAAAGATATTTACACGCTATCTTCACGCCGATGTTATCAGTCAGCTTGAAGATGATCCAAATCAGATCCAGCTTGGCGGAGAGGAAATCGATGCCACCGTTCTTTATACAGATATCTATAATTTCACAACGTTATCCGAATCTAAAAAACCAAAAGAACTTGTAGAAGACCTGAACAAATATTTTGAAAAATTGGTAGAAATGGTTTTTAATAATAGCGGTCTTCTCGATAAATATACGGGAGATGGAATTATGGCTCTTTTTGGAGCTCCCATTTCCAGACCGGATCATGCCATCCTTGCCTGTAAATCTGCTTTTGCTCACAAAAAATACTGTGAAGATCTGATGCGGAAAGAAAAACTTTCGCCTGACGAGAAATTGCACCTGCAAACAAGGATCGGAATTAATTCCGGTTTATTTGTTGCGGGTAATATCGGAAGTGAAAAAAGAATGGATTATACGGCGATCGGGGATACGGTGAACCTGGCAGCTCGCCTGGAAGGTGTAAATAAAATTTATCAGACCAATATCATCATGAGCGAATCGACATATAATCATATAAAAGAAATATTTTTGTGCAGAGAACTGGATTCACTGCGAGTAAAAGGAAAGACCAAACCGACCAGAATATTTGAATTGATCGCAGAATATGATGGAAAAGCAATTCCGGATTGGATAGAAGAATATAAAAAAGCGTTGGAAATGTATAGAAATGGAAACTGGCAGGAAGCCGGAAGTATCTTCATGGAACTCTCTAAACAACCTTTCGAAGATACAGCTTCTAAAATAATGCTTGCCAGATGTAAATATCTTTTGGAAATTCCACCTGTGAAATGGGATGGAATCCTTACCCTGGAGGTTAAATAATGAAAAAAATAATTATCTTTGTTTTTGTGATCTTTTCAATTTCTCTTTTAGCTCAACAAACGGGAACTGTTCAGAGGGAAAGAGCAATTATGAGAAGTGGTCCCGGCTCGATCTATGAGATAATTGCGGAACTGGCAAAAGGATCTACTTTCTCGATATTGGAAGAAGAAGATGGCTGGCTCAATATTAAGATGGAAGACTTGAATGGTTATGTATCGCAGAAAGTGATACAGGAAAGAAAAGCCGCAGATGATATCTTTGCGCAGATGGGAACTCAGAAAACCACGTTGCGGGTTTCACGTCATGGGATGTCTGCCGGTGTAAAGGGATTTGCCGAGAGATTCACCCGGAAATTTGACGGATCTCCCAGCTTCGTAGATGTTTACGTCACATTTCAACTTAACCCGAAGGAATATAAATATTTCCGCAAAGAAACATACAAAAATTTAAATAGGAAAAAGAATTATAAAAATGTTTTGATACCAGCTTCCAAAGTTAAAGATTATTTTTCATTCCCGGAAGAAGGATTGGGTATCGGTATCGCATCCAACATCGCTTCGCTGGGAATTTATAACGATCCAGCTTTGACGCATTATGTGAACAGTGTGGGAAACATAGTGGTGGAAGCAACCGATGTTTATGATATAAATTATAAATTCTTTATTCTCGATACGGACAAGGTGAACGGATATGCATGTCCGGGTGGGATCGTTTTCATCACCCGCGGAATGATGGAACTTGTTCGCACAGAAGCTGAACTTGCCTGCGTTCTGGCACACGAGATCGCACACGTTGCCCGCCATCATGGAATGGTGGAAATGGAAGAGCGGAAGCATCACATCATGGCAGAAGATGCCTTCACGGACATGGATGAAGAAATGGAATCCATGGGAATAAAGCAGGATAAAGTGAGCAAAGAAGTGGAAGCAGAAATGGAAGAACTATGCTTTGAAATTTTTGAAACTGTGATAAACGGACGTTTGCAGGCTTATGAAAAAGAAGCAGATGAACTCGCAGTAATTTTTGCTGCTCGTGCCGGTTATAACAGCAGACAGTTTCTCACGCTTCTTAAAAGAATGAAGTCATCTTCCTCTCAATCTACTAACGAACATTACACTCAAGAGCAGATAGAAAAGCGGATCAAGCTGATAAAGAAAGCGATAATCGGATCGGATCTGCCGGATAACCTCTTTGACCACAAAGATAGATGGGAGAGGATGGGAAAATAACGGCGAGGGGGCGAGAAAGCGAAAAAGCATCCGGCTTCGTTTATAGCTTCGCCGGGACAAGAAGACTAAAGATCAAAGAATAAAGTAACTCAAAGCTTTTACCATGTTGGATAACATGGCCTGCTTTGAGAA
>JAIORR010000188.1 GCA_021108055.1 Candidatus Cloacimonadota bacterium | reverse complement strand
TTCGCAGCTTCCAAATGTCGCGATTCCCCAAAATCCTCTTTCATCTTTATATAATTCTTTTTCATTTCAAAGATAGCTTCTTTTAAAACTTCCGGATTCAGATATTTCTGTTCTATAATTTCTGCAACTTTTTTCTTCTTCAATTCCATCGCATTATAAAATTGATGATTTTCTGCAGCGGAGGGGAGAGGTATCAGAATTGCAGGAATTTTCTTCGTTTCCATTTCTGCCAGACTTAATGCTCCGGCTCGAGCAATTGCAATATCTACGGAATTATAAATTCTACCTATTTCATTTGTGAAATCAAAAGCAAATACACCTTTCATCTCCTTTACCTGAGGGTAAAATTCATCAAAACTGTATTTTCCGATCTGCCAAAGAATCTCGATATTTTTAGCTAATAGGTTTTTTATTATCGGCATAAAAGCTTTATTTATAATTACCGAGCCTTGACTTCCACCGGTTAGAAATATTTTGAAAGAATCTTTTTTCATTCCATATTTTTTTAAATCGATCTTCTCTTTTTTGTTGATAACGGATGAATTGATCGGATTTCCTGAAAATATTATTTTTTTAGAAGGAAGATATTTTTTTGCTCCTTCATTACCCAGGAATATCTTTTCCGCATATTTACTTAATATTCTGATGGTTGCACCGGGATAACTGTTCTGTTCCTGAAGGAAGATCGAGATTTTCTTTAGATGTGCTGCATATCCCACAGGACCGCAGACGAATCCACCGGTTCCCAAAAAAGCATCCGGCTTGAATTCATCTATTATCTTCTTTGAATCGGCAATACTTTTTATTAATTTGAAAGGAAACTTGATATGAGCAAAAGTGAACTTCCTGTAAAATTTTTGAACATTAATTCCTCTGAATGGGATTCCGGATTGTGCCACCAACCTTTCTTCCATACTGTTTTTGTTGCCAACGTAAAGAAGCTGAATTCCGGCTTCTTTCAATTCTTTTGCAATTGATAGTGCGGGAATTATGTGTCCGCCTGTTCCTCCGGCTGCGATAAGAATACGTTTACTATTTTCGTCTATTTTCATAGATATCCTCTATATCTTCTGCCGTTTGGCACTGATGTTTAAAAGCAATCCGATAGAAAATGAATTTACGACAAGAGATGTTCCACCATAACTGATAAACGGCAAAGTTACACCCGTGGAAGGTAATGCAGCCATAGAAACCCCGATATTGACCATCGCATTAAAAAAAATGTTCATTCCAAGCCCGAACCCTGCAAGCTTTAAGAATAAACCTTCTTTTACATTTGAACTTATTATCGATCGTGCAAATAGATAACAATATATAGCCAAAACAATTAAAGAACCTATAAAACCAAATTCTTCGCCAATTATGGAAAAGATATAATCGGTTTTTGCTTCCGGTAGAAAATAGTGTTTACCTGTTCCTTTTTTGGGAGTTACTCCAAACAATTTACCGCTGGAAAGAGAGATCAGGCTTTCTTTTACCTGGTAATCTCCAGTTACTTTATACTTTGTTCCTTCATTCTTATTTTTATTAAGAAGTGAATATTTAGAATATATTTTCATTCTCTCACTACGATATGTAGGACCAAGTTTTATTACCAAAATTCCCATAATAAACAATATTCCTATTATCAGGAAGATGGTAGAATATTTTATTTTAGCAAGAAAGAGAAGAGAGATTAATGTAAGACCGGAAATGATCAACAGGCTGAAATGTTTCTCGATAAGAATAAGAAGGAACAGGATCAATGGAATTACTATTAATGCATTGAAGTTCTTAATGAAACTTTTTGGGTTGGAATTATCGATGAGGGTCTGTCTCTTATCAAGAATATGAGCAAAATAGATGATTAGAACTATTCTGGCTATCAAACTCGGTTGGATATTGATCTTCCAGATACTTATGCTGCGGACAGCACCTTTGACGCTTTCACCGAAGATCAGAACAGAAATGAGAAGAATGATAGTAAAGATAATGAACAGTAATGAAAATTTCCTTACTTTTTGCAGATTAACCACCTTAAATGCAAACCAGAGAGAGAAGATCGAGAGTCCGAACCAGATGAACTGCCGGTAAAAGAAGGACATATTTGCTCGGATAGAACTGATATTGAGCTGCATATAAAGCCCTATGACCATCAAGATCATGTAAAGTATCAAAATGTATCGATCATATTGAATTATATAAACATTAGATTTCATTTTCCCAGTCCCAGTACTATTTGTTTGAATTTATTTCCGCGTTCTTCGAAGTTATTAAACATATCATAGCTTGTACAGGCAGGTGAAAGCACGATGCTATCGCCTTTTTCAGCTTCGGAAAAAGCAGCAATTATGCTTTTTTCAAAATCATCAAAAAGCTCGATATCCACAATATTTTCAAAAGCTTTCTTCATCTTATATCTTGCATCTCCGATGAGATAAATCTTTTTTGCATGCTTTTTCAGATATGGATTGAGTACGGAGTAATCTTCTCCTTTTCCAGCACCACCCATGATTATTCTTATCGGCTCCTCAAATGATTGAAGTGCATATTTCACGGAATCTGTGTTTGTAGCTTTTGAATCGTTTATGAATTTTATTCCATTTATTATTGCAACCGGTTCCAACCGATGGGGAAGTGAAACAAAAGATGATAAAGCTTTTTCTATAATTTCATTTCTTATTTTAAAAGGAGAAACAGCTAAGATCGAAGCCATTATATTTGCTGTATTATGCGGTCCTTTGATGCTTGATCTTTGTATTGATATTATGTTATCTCCGAAAATGATCGAATTGCCATTATAAAAAATATCTGTTATAAAATCGAGTGAGAAATATTTTTTTACTGCTGATATCTTTTTGTCAAATTTTTTGCAGTATTCGTCATTATAATTCAGGATCGCCAGGTTATCTTCTTTTTGATTTTTGAAGATGTTGAATTTTGTTAAAGCATATTCTTCCATACTGTTATATCTATCCAAATGGTCGGGAGTTATATTTAATATGACTGCGACATCCGGTCTGAATTTATTGATAAGCTCTAACTGGAAACTGCTGAGTTCCAGAACTATAACGTCGATACCCGCTTTTTCGATTTTGCAGGAAGTGAAAGCTGTTCCGATATTTCCTGCTAAAATAGAGTTAAAACCGGCAGTTTGAAGAATGTGATGGATCAAACTGACAGTGGTACTTTTACCGTTAGAGCCGGTAATGGCGATTATCTTGCTTTCCGGATGTTTAATCAAATAACCGAACTCGATCTCGCTGATAAGTTTGATTTTTTTTTCTTTTGCTCTAATCAGTATGGGAATATCGAGTGGAATACCCGGACTTATAATGATGATATCGCAATCTAAAAGTCTATCGGAATGACCACCGAATTCACAATCAAAATCTGCTCTTATTTTATGCGGATCATCGATGTCCTTTTCCGGTTTTTTTTCGCTGATAAACGGATGACCGCCAAGTTCCTTTATCTTGTATGCAGCAGCCAGACCGCTCCTTGCCATTCCTAAAATACCGAAATTAACATCTTTGATATTCATATTTTATCTCAGTTTTAATGTTGCCAATCCAACTGCAACAAGAAGAGTTGCAACTATCCAGAAACGGATAACTATTTTTTCTTCCGAAATACCTTTCAATTCAAAATGATGATGGATAGGTGCACAAAGGAAGACCCGCTTTCCTTTGCCTGTTTTGATTCGAGTGTATTTAAAATAGTATCGCTGAATTATTGTAGATAAGGCTTCGATCACAAATATTCCACCCACGATAGCAAAGAATATCTCTTCGCGCAGTAAAATTGCCAGAACTGCCAGAATCCCACCCAGCGAAAGAGAGCCGGTATCTCCCAGAATGATCTGTGCCGGTTTGATATTATACCACAGAAATCCCAGCAATGTTCCTATAAGAGCAGAAATAAATACCACCAGTTCTCCGGCATTGCCAATAAATTCGAGGTTTAGATAATCCGCTATAATGAAATTACCTTTGATATATGCCATTATTCCCAGGGCAAATGCAGATAAAGCTACAGTTCCACCGGCAAGCCCGTCAAGTCCATCCGTCAAATTTACTGCATTGGAAGTCCCCGTGATCATGAAGGCACAAAATGGAATAAAGAACCAACCCAATTGGATTGCAGTATCTTTAATAAATGGCAAACTTATTTTTGAGATCAAGATGTTATTTGCAGAACCGAAGTATAAAGCACAAGCTATCAGAATTCCAAGTGTAATTTGAGCCATCAGTTTATATTTTGCTATTAAGCCGCCCTTTGCTTTCAGAAAATTTTTCAAATAATCATCAAGAAAACCGATCCCGCCTAACCATACTGTTGTGATTATCATTAAGAGAATATAATTGTTCACCAGGTTATTCCACAGCAGTACAGATATTAACAGACTGGAAATAACAATAAGCCCGCCCATCGTGGGAGTTCCTTCTTTTTCCTTGTGTGAAACAGGGACATATTCATTAATTCTCTCGACAGCCTGATGTTTTTTTAGAAGTCGAATAAATTTAGGACCAAGCAGGAGTGAGAAGATCAAAGCTGTAATGAAAGCTGCAATCGACCTGAATGTAACATATTGAAATACATTAAAAATATTATAACCAAAAAGCTCTTTGCCTGCAAGCGGTACAAATAAATGATAGAACATAATTATAACCTTCCTATTATTTTTTCTAACTGAATTCCATGAGAAGCCTTTATAAGAATAACCGCATCCTTTTCTAACTTCTCTATTTCATCAGAAGATATTAGATCTCTAACATTATCAAAATGAACATCTGCTCCATAATAGCGGGAATCATCTCCCACCGAAATGATCTTCATATTGTTTTTACTACTTAATAATTTTTTTATTTCTCTATGAAATTCTTTGCTGTCACTGCCAAGCTCCAGCATATCTCCCAAAACAGCGATGTGAGGTTTTTCTTTTTTCATATCCATCCAGAAAGTAACAGCAGCTTTCATGGAATCCGGATTTGCATTATAACAATCTATAAGAAGCGTTCTATTCCCGGACTGCAGAATTTCCATTCGATGTGATATATTAAGAGGATCATTCAAACCTTTGTGGATTTTTTCATCAGGAATACCAAGTTCTTTTGCCGCTGCCACCGCAATTAAAGCATTTAGTGAGTATTCTTTGAAAGGCGTCGGAATGGAGAAAGGCTGTTCGTTAACGAAGAATTCCGTTTTTTTTGCATAGCTTTCGATCTTACTGAGTCTGTATTTATTTGGATGACCATAACCGAAAGTGATGCCATCAAATTCATTAAACCTTCTTTCATCACCGGGAAATAATCGAATATTCAATTTGTGCTCAAGAAGTGCAGATTTTTCTTTGAAAACGCCATCTATATCGATCAGAAATTCAAGATGAGAAGGACCAATTGCGGTGATTATTCCTACATCCGGGTCACAGATATTTGTGAGTTCAGCGATTTCACCGAATTGGTTTGAGCCTAATTCAAAAATTGCATATTTATGTTCAGGTCGAAGATGAAATATGGTTTTTGGAAGACCGATAAGGTTATTTTCGTTAGAGAATGTCTTATGTGTGGGAGCATGATATTCTAAAATATTATAAAGATATTCTTTTGTAGTTGTTTTCCCATAGCTGCCGGTTATTGCAATCGAAGTAAGATCGAACAAAGATTTATATTTGGAAGCTAACTTACCGAAAGCCTTTTGTGTGTCCTGAACTCTTATCAGATTCTTGCTTTTGCCTTGAAAGTCATTGTTTACTACTGCCGGACAGTTTTTTTCAAGAACCTGTTCAACATAATCATGTCCGTCAAAATTTTCTCCTTTCAAAGCGAAGAAGAGGGCACCTTGTTTTATTGATCTGGAATCTGTAGAAATATGTTTGATTAAAGTATGATGATCGATTTTATCTCCAAAAATAAATTCCAACTGCAGGGGATCGATCGGAATGGAAAGCTCATCTTTTGCGAATGCTGGGTGTTCTGATGATGATAGTACAATTTCCTTATCATCAAAGTGAAATCTTTTCCCGTTTATTTCCTGGTACGTTTCATGTCCCTTGCCGGCAATCAAAACGATGTCATTTTCTTTTGCCAGGCAGATCGCTGTTTGAATAGCTGTTTCTCGATCTTTAATTATCCAGAAATTATCTTCTACCGGATAATTTCCTACAATATCTCTGATAATACCGGCAGGTTCCTCTTTACGTGGATTATCATTTGTGATTATAGAAAGATCGGAGTATTTAAGGGATTCAATCAGCATCAAGGGACGCTTTTCCTTATCTCTGTTCCCTCCAGCTCCGAATACGCAAATTAGCCGGTTCCTGTTTTTTAATCCGGAAAGCGTTTGAAGGACATTTTTCAAAGCATCCGGAGAGTGAGCATAATCAATGAAAACAGAGATGTTCTTTTTAATTTGAATTTGTTCCATCCTGCCTTTGATCTGGTCGATATTAATAATGGTTTCACGGATCCGGCTGTTTCGGATATCCGGTGCTATGTTCTTTATAATTGAAATTGCAGAAGCCATGTTGAAAGCATTGAAGTTTCCGATGAGTTTCGATTTTATATCGATCTTTTCATTATTTATCAGCAATTCAAAAGCAGTTCCGGAAAGTTCATATTTGCAGTTCCGAATAGAAATATCTGCATCATCGAAGGAGATGCTGAATTTATTAATTTTTAATTTCTCAAAAAGTATTTTACCGTATTTATCGTCTGTATTTATGAAAGCAGAGCCGGAATTTTGTGTTAGATAATCGAATAACTTAAATTTTGTTTTTGCATAGTCATCAAAATTTTTGTGGAAATTCAGGTGATCCTGAGTTAAGTTCGTGAAAAGAGCCGCATCAAAATGCAAACCGTAAACTCTATCTAAGGCAAGAGCGTGGGAAGATGCTTCCATAATAACAAATTCAACATTTTCTTTTTCCATCTCAGATAATATTGTGTTTAATGCGATGATGTCCGGGGTAGTCATTCCGGTAGGATGTACATTTCCGTTAATGGAATATCCGTAAGTTCCGATAAGACCTGTTCTCTTTCCGTTCTTTCTTAATATTTGTTCGATGAGAGCGGCAATAGTGGTTTTCCCGTTTGTGCCTGTTATTCCAATTAATTTGAATTTTGCAGACGGGTCGCCGAAATATATTTTTGCCAGGATAGCCGCAGCTTTGCGGGAGTTCTTTACTAATATTTGTGGATAATCGTCAGACAGTTTTTCCTGAACAATGAATAAAGCTGCTCCTTTTTCTTTTGATTTTTTTGCAAATAAATGACCATCTGTTTCAAATCCCTTTATGCAAATAAAAACATTATTTTTCCCGATAAGCCTGGAATCGGTTTCAATTTTGCTGAAATGAGCACTTTCGTCAGCATAGTAACTTCGGCAAAACAGGTTTGCTTTAGTAAGTTCAGAGAGAATTTGCCGATAACTTATCAATTTGCTTTTACTATACATTTTTCCCCGTATTTTGTTTTCGTTCCGGCTGGGATCGATTGTGAAATGATTATTCCATTACCTTTTGCGATCAGTTTTATATTCTTTTTTGATGCCGTATTAATTGCCTTTCTTAAAGTTTGTCCCACAAGCTTGGGCATCTCATAATCAAATGTTCTTAAAGGTTGTTCTTGTTTTTCTTTGTCAAGAATCACAATAACAGATTCGCTTTTATCGAAGGAAGTATTTGGCTTTGGAAATTGATTTACAACGATACTATTGGGATGAAATTCTTTTATGGTGAAAAGGATGTTTTTCTTTTTCAAAACTTCAATCGCTTTTTCTCTGGTCATTCCGATAACATTCGGAGCAAAAATGAAATCTTTCTTTTTTTCTTTTAAATCACAGATAATTTCGCTTTGCGGCAAATGGATGATATTTGTAGTTATATTTCTAAAAGTAGGAACAGCAGAATTAGATGCATAATAAGAGTAGGAAGCATAATCAGGCTCATCATAAACGATCACGATGACATATTCGGGCTCATCGACGGGGAAGAAACCTGCAAAGATCGAAGTGTATTTTTCTTCTGCATAACCTTTCGATCCGTAGATTGTTTTTTCGGCTGTACCGGTTTTTCCGGCTATTTCCAGAAAATCTGATTTAGTTCCAATAGCGGTGCCGTAATCCACCACTGCTTTAAGAAATTGTTTCAATGTATTCAGAGAACGCTTATCTGAAATCGTTCTAAGTTTTTTTGGTTTGAACGTTTTAATAATTTTATTATTTTCGTCTTTGATCTCTTTTACAATGTAGGGCTGCATTACGTTCCCGCCATTTGCAATTGTACAATATGCATTTGCAAGTTGTAGTGTGGTTGTAGAGATTTCCTGTCCAAAAGATATTGAATGCAGCGAAAAGCCCTGCCAGTTCTTTAATTTTCTGAAGATACCAGATGATTCTCCCGCAATATTTGAACTGGTTCTATGTCCGAATCCAAAAGCTATCATCCTTTCATAAAGTGCTTTACTTCCGATTTTTTCGACGATCTTACTTATTCCCACATTGCTGGAATGAGCAATAATATCTTTGAAGCTGAGGAAGTTATATTTGTGGTCATCTTTGATTGTTCTTTCTTCAGATTTATATATTATGTGATAATTTCTACAATCTATCTTATCAGAAGGTTTGTACATATTTTCTTCGATTGCAAGAAGAGCGGTTATCGGCTTCAGAGTTGAACCTGGTTCGAACATAAAAGATACAGGCATATTTGCAGAAGCCCTGATCTCTGCTGCGGACATGTGTTTGCTGGATAGACCGGACATTGCCAGGATTGCTCCCGTTGCTGGTTCCATAACGATCCCGATAGCTTTTTTTGCTTTATATTCCTTTAATCCATTATTCAGGTTTCCCTCAAGTATTTCCTGAAGATCATTATCAATAGTAAGGTATAATGAGTTTCCACAATTTGCCGGTTTTTCTTTTAAAAACACAAGTGGTATTCTTTTATTATTTGCGTCATAGATCGTTTCCTGCCATCCGATCTCGCCAGCTAATTCATCATCGAAAGTTACCTCCAAGCCGCAGGAACCGGCGACTTTGTAAATCGATTCTCTGGAATTGTTATTTCCTTCTTCCATATCTTTTACGGCACCCAGAAAATTAGCCCCCAATTTCCCGTATGGATATGTTCTTTTTATTTTACTGAATGTTTTCACTAACCCGGGTATCTTTTCCTGATGAAATTTTTCAGATATTTTCAGAAGTTCGGCTTCTGAAATGTTATCTGAAAGAAATATGCATGAATTTAATGGTTTTTTGTTTAATTTCTTTAATATTTTTTTTTCATTTAAGTCTGAATTATTAGAAATTATTTCTGCTATTCTGGCATATATTTTATTTTTACTTCTATTTTTTTTGCAGTATTTGCCGATCAAATTTCTATCGATATCGATCTGGTAATACTTTATCGAGCTTACAAGCAGTTTCCCGTTTGTGTCATAAATATTACCTCTATCCGGAATGATGATATCTTTAGAAGGATTCTGTCTTAGTTCTATAGTTTCTTTGAAATTATGAATATCGAGAATTTGAATACAAAATAAATATGAGATCCAAACTAAAACAATTAAAATATTTATTGTAATAAAAATCAGCAGTCTTATTTTCATAAGAAAAAAAGCTCATTCTCCGGAATGAGCCAATTCATTTTGTAAGAGCCTCTACCGAGGGAACAATGTAATCTATTAAACAGAATGTTTCTTTTTTTGTGTTTATTTTAATATTGTGAACACTGTTATTATTTCCCGGATAAAACATATCCAGTTCATCAAAAGCTAATTTCTGAATGCGTTCTCTTGAGCTTAGTTTACTGTTTTGCGTAACAAGATTCAGGTTTACATTCTTCTGAGAGTTGTATTTTTCGACCAGCTTTTGCGTTTGACGAGCGTAACTTAATATCTTGTGCTTATTATAATAATGCATAAAGATATTTCCGGAGAGGATAATTATGATGAATAGTATTCTTTTAATCATGAGTTCTCCTTTTTTTCCGCAATTCTTAACTTTGCGCTTCTTGCCCGCGGATTATTCTGAATTTCAGTTTTTGTGGGTACGATCGGTCTTTTTGTGATTATTTTCAGAGTTGATCTTTTATTACATACGCATTTAGGAAAATTGGGTGGACAAATGCACGATTTTTCTTCATAAATAAAAAACTTCTTTACCAGTCGATCTTCCAGACTATGATAGGAAATAACAGCAATACGACCGGTTGGATTCAGGATTTTCACAGCATCGGATAATGCTGTTTTCAGGGCATCGAGCTCACCATTCAAGAAAATCCTTAATGCTTGGAATACTCTGGCTTTTGTTTTAATTATTTGCCTTGAAAATATACTCTCTTCAATTATTTCTGCAAGTTCGAGTGTAGTTTCAATTTTTTTTGCCACTCTTTTTTGCACGATTGCTTTTGCTATTTTTCCAGCTTCTTTTTCTTCTCCATATTCTCTGAAAATAAATTTAAGTTCTTCGTATGGAAAATTGTTTATTATTTCATAAGCAGTTAATTCCGAAGACTGATCCATTCGCATGTCTAATTTACTTTCCAAAGAAAAACTGAATCCCCTCGAAGCCTTATTGAATTGATGAGAAGAAACACCAAGATCAAAGAGAATACCATCTACTTTCTTGATCCTTTCCAAAGCAAGCCTTGTTCGGATGTTTTCAAAATTATCTTTTATTATCGTTAAGTCAGGATATTTTTTCTTGAGTTCGGATGTGTGTCTCAGAGAATCATCATCTCTATCGAAAGCAAATAGCTTAATATTCTTACAACTTTTTAATATCTCTTCGCAATGACCACCACCGCCAAGAGTAGCATCGACATAAATACCACCATTTTTAACTTGAAGTGCATCGATAGATTCTTTCAGTAAAACCGGGATATGATAATCGTTCATTATTGATAATCCAGTGAATTAAATGACTTTTTGTGATCTTCCAGCATTTTGCTTCGAAACTCTTTATATTTTTCCGGATTCCAAATAGAGATGAATTTCCCTTCTCCTTTTATTATCACCTTATCTTTGATATTAGCGATTTCTAACAATTCACTGTTTATTTTTATCCTTCCTGTTTTTTCCAGCTTCTGTTCGGAAGAAGCAAAAGTGCGAAGGGTTAATAATAATTTTTTATCCTTCAGATCTCCATTATTCAAGTTTTCGATCTTCTCATTCCAGTTATCTAAAGGGAAAATGGCTATATTGCCTTCCGATCCTATCGTTACCACGATCATCTGTTTGGCTTGCAGGCTGAATTTTTTTTTGAATGAAGCAGGAATAGTTACCCATTTTTGTTTGTTAACGGAATTTGCAAAAGTGCCTAAAAATTCACCGGACATTACACCCTCCTTCCTCACAATGAGAATATTTGAGAAAATATGAGAAACTCTGGGTCAAATGTGAGATTACTTACCTGTTAGTCAAGTGTTTTCTGAGATTATAATAAGAATTATTTAAGTAAATATAAAAATACTTGCTAAGTTTTACCAAAAGATATTTTTTTGATTAAAGTTGCGACTATGGAAATTTTGATTCTAAATTTATTTGAACTTGAGGAAAAAAGGTATAACTAATTAACGAGGAAAGAGATGAAAAGAAAAAAAATATTAGTCGTTGAAGATAGTAAAGTAATTGGAAATGACTTGAAAATAACATTGACCAAGTTCGGTTATGAAGTTCCGAAGGTGGCAGTATCAGGTAATGAAGCGTTTAAAATGATTGGCATAACTAATCCTGATCTTGTATTAATGGATATAAAATTAAAAGGTGAACTAAATGGAATAGACACAACAAGGATCATTCAAAAGAAATTCAGCTTGCCGGTAATTTATCTGACAGCTTATTCTGATGAGAAAACGATCATGGATGCAAAAACTACAGAGCCGTTTGGTTACCTGATCAAACCTTTTAATGATAAGGAATTATTTTCGACCATCGAGATGGCTTTATACAGGTATCAATTAGAAAATGAATTAAAAAAATCTAAGCTGAAAATAGAGGAACTTCATGAAACAGCTTTACAATTAGCTTCAAAAGACACCATTGAAGATATATTTACGATTACGATAAAAGCAGCGGAGGAAATTCTGAAATTTCCTTTATGCTATTTAAACATTTTTAATGAAAAAGATAATGCTATAAAAAAGTGTTCATCATTAATTCCTGCAAGAAAAAGGAATAAACATTTTTTTAGTAATGATTTTTATAAAAAAATTATTGAATCAAAAAAAACATACATTTATGAAGAATTAAAAGATAAACAAGAAATTAATCCAAAATGGGAAAAAATTCGATCTGGAATAATTTCACCTTTTTGTGATTACTATTTATTTCAAGTTGCTTCTGCCGAACTTGATGCTTTTAACAAGGATGATGTGAAGTTACTTGAATTATTACTGGGTCATACATCCGAAGCACTGAAAAGAATAAATTTGCAGGATGAACTAAAAGAGCAGGCAATAATTGATCCTTTAACTAAGGTTTATAATAGATTTTATCTTTATCAAGCCCTAAAGCAGGAGGTCAAGCATTCTACGAGATATAAAAGACATATTGCATTTATAGTGATCGATGTTAATGGTCTGAAAAAAATCAACGATAATTATGGCCATCATATGGGAGATAAGGCACTTCAAAATGTTGCTTTTTTATTAGTAGAAAAAGCAAGAGACTCCGATATAGTTGTTCGTAGCGGAGGTGATGAATTCATTATTATGCTTCCTGAAACCGGCAAGGAAGTAGATATCCTAAAAAAAAGGATCAAAGAAAGCATGGATTCTTGCAACAATATTAAAAATAAACTTCCATTCCCTGTAAATTTTGCTATTGGAAGTGCATTTTGGAATTGTAAAAATGCAAGTAGTATTGATGAAATTATCGCTCTTGCTGACAAAAGAATGTACGAAAATAAACAAAATAATTAGTAAATTCATTTTGTTAATTGACTAAAATAAGATTATTTTAATAAATGTCATCAAGGAAGTTTTTTGATGGTTAAAAAGAAAATACTGATAGTCGAAAATGAAAAAATAATTGCAGAAGATATTCGACGGACGTTAATAGGATTTAATTACAATGTAGTCGGTATTGTCTCTATTGGTAAAGAAGCCATTGAAAAAGCTGCTGAATTTAGTCCCGACCTCGTTTTGATGGATATTAAGCTCGAGGGTAGTATGGATGGTATTGAAACAGCAGAACGAATTTATCATAACTTCAATACTCCAATTATATTTCTTACTGCTTATGCAAACGAAAAAATATTGAAAAAAGCTACCAGTTCTGCTCCTTTCGGATATTTGATCAAACCATTTGAAGATAGAGAACTTCAGGCAACTATCGAAATGGCATTTTATAAATCCAAAATGGAAAACGCTCTAAAAGAAAGCAGGAACTTTTTATGGAGAGTGATAGATACGGTTCCTAATTATATTTTTGTTAAAGACAGAGATTCCAAATATATTATGGTGAATAAAGCGTATGCAAAAACATATCATACAACACCAAAAAAAATGATTGGAAAAACTGATTTTGACTATGTAAAAACTTCACAACTCAGAAAAGAAGATGCTGAGAGATTTGCTATTGATGATAAGAGAGTATTGGAAACTGAAAAACCAATCTTTATTATAGAAGATCCTGTTACCGGTAAAGATGGTTATGTTAAATGGGTTCAGACAACTAAAGTGCCACTGGATTCACCTGGAAAACCTGGTGTATTATTGGGGGTTTCCGTTGATATCAGTGCTCGTAAGAAAGCAGAAGAAGATCTGAAGATAAGTTATAAAAGGCTTCAGAAATTGATGGAAGAAACCGTGAATGGATTAGTTTCCGCTGTCGAAATGCGAGATCCTTATACTGCCGGTCATCAAAGACGGGTTTCTTCGCTTGCTTGTGCCATAGCAGAAGAAATGAAACTGGAAAAAGACACTATAGATGGTCTTCGCATTGCATCGATCGTTCATGATATTGGAAAAATATATGTTCCTTCCGAGATATTAAGTAAACCGGGAAAATTAACGGAAGCGGAATTCGATTTGATAAAAACTCACTCCAAAGCAGGTTATGATATTCTTTCTTCGATCCAATTTCCATGGCCTGTTGCCGAGATTGTTCTGCAACATCATGAAAGAATAAATGGTACTGGATATCCCCAGGGATTTAAAAAAAATAAGATCATCTTTGAATCACGCATACTTGGTGTTGCAGATGTTGTTGAAGCTACTTCTTCTCACAGACCATATAGACCAGCACTGGGAATTGAATTTGCATTAAATGAAATATCCACTAAAAAAGGAATTTTATACGACGAAGAAGTTGTAGAAACCTGTGTGAAAGTATTTAAAGAAAAGAAATTTCAATTCAAAGATTAATAAGAAAACAATTATTATTAAGATCAGGTTATTTTCGATCCTGAAAAGTAAAATAAAAAAAATGATTTTGCCTTATAGAAAAACTTGACATCAGATTGAAGGATTAAATGCATACACAAAAAAATAGTTGCTTGTAGGAGGAAAAATGGTCCTGGAAAATTTATTTTATACTGAATCTCATGAATGGTTAAAGATCGATGGAGATGAAGCTGTAATTGGAATTACAGATTATGCCCAGCATGAACTTGGAGATATAGTTTATGTGGAATTGCCTGATGTTGGTGATGAAGTAACAAAAGATGATGCTCTTGGTTCTATTGAAGCAGTGAAAGCGGTTGAAGATATCATTTCTCCTGTTTCAGGAGAGGTTTTGGAAATAAATGAAGCATTGGAAGATTCTCCTGAAATTATTAATAAATCTGCTTTCGAAGATGGCTGGCTTATAAAGGTTAAATTAACAGAAAAAGATGAATTAGATGATCTTCTGGATGCTGCTGCATATAAAAAGTTAATCGAGGAATAATAACTAATAAAGTGAGTAAATTCCAAAAAAAAAATTTCCTGATCATTCTGATCTCACCTTCCGGAGGTGGGAAATCTGCTATCCTGAAACAGGTCCTGTGCGATAATAATAATATAAAATATTCCATTTCATATACAACAAGAAAACCGAGAAAAACAGAGAAAACGGGGATAGATTATAATTTTGTTTCAGATGAGGAATTTCATAAGCTACAAAAATCAGGAGACCTTCTTGAATCTGCATTAGTTCATGGTTATTGGTACGGAACTTCAAAAAAATACATTGAAACCGAACTGAACAAAGGTCACCACATTATTATGGATATTGATGTTCAGGGAGCAAAACAGATAATAAGCAAAATAGATGACGCTGTTTCAATATTTATTTTGCCGCCATCGAATAAAATTCTGATAGACCGCCTGATTGGCAGAGGAACAGATTCAAAAGAAGAAATTGAAATAAGGCTTCGTAATGCAAATAATGAAATGAACGAAATCACCTGTTTTCAATATCTCATTATTAATGATGATTTTGATAAAGCTGTTAAACAGGTGATGGATATTATTAAAGTCGAAGAAAATAAAATAAACAGATATAAAAATATAGAAAGCGATTTCTATGGAGGATAATATGGATAACAAGAAAATCGATAAATTTTTAGAAAATAAAAATATGACTTATTTGTTCCTGCTTCTTGCAAATCTTGAAGTTGAACGGCTTAATAATCTGCCTTTTACAATAAAGAGTAAGCTAAAAGATAAGATCACACACATCGCTCTCGATCATGTCGCTTCAAATGAAGTTCCGGATTATGTTGTAGAAGACGACGAAGAAACCCTGGAAAATACTGAATAAATTCATTGGTAAATTCTAATTTGGTTAGAAAAACACTTCAAAAATATTTTGAATATCTACAATTATCCGGTATCGATGATATTTATCTTAAACCGGTAAAAGCCAAAGTAAAGATCAAAATAATCCAATCTAAGAATATCGATGCAAAACAGAAACTAATCGATCTCGAAGAAAAATATAAAGTTTGCAAAAAATGTAGCCTTTGGAAAGGAAGAAATAAATTCTGTTATGGTAATGGAAATCCAAATGCAAAATTGATGTTGATCGGCGAAGGTCCCGGAGCTGACGAAGATAGAACCGGCAGGGTATTTGTTGGAAGAGCAGGACAGCTTCTTACAAAAATGCTTCTGGCAATAAAGCTCTCGCGGGATGATGTTTACATTGGAAATATAGTTAAATGCCGTCCTCCCGGAAATCGGAATCCTTTACCGGAAGAGAAAAAAGCCTGTCTTCCATATCTCGAAGAACAAATATCAATTATAAAACCGCAAATTCTACTTTTATTGGGAAAAGTAGCTGCATCCACTCTTCTGGAAATGGAAACTACATTAAAAGCTTTTCGAGAACAAACTTATTCTTATAAAGGTATTAAAACGTACGTCTCATATCATCCCTCCGCACTGCTTAGAAATCCGGGATGGAAAAAATTTGCCTGGATAGACTTACAGAAAATCCAGAA
>JAIORR010000100.1 GCA_021108055.1 Candidatus Cloacimonadota bacterium | reverse complement strand
ATATGGTATCTGGTTTTTGATCACTCGTTTTTTAACTATAGGATCAATGTTATAAGAAATCAAGAATTTATATTTGATGTAAGTATAACTGATATTGAAACGATGTGATAATTCAAGTTCCTGCGGTAGAACAAATTCCTCTAAATTACTTTTTTCTTCTAATAATATTTGAATAAATGTTTCTGCTCTTTTTCTTGTTAGAATTTTCGAGAATGAGTGTACGGGAAGAAAAATTAGAATAAAAAGAATTAATAATAATTTAGGATATTCAAAAAGTAAAGAATTACATATTTTATTCATTTTATTTTCCATATCTTTTTACACTACGAAAGAAAGACATCTTCCTTATCTGTCAAATATTTTTCTCTTGCAGATATCTTCCGAATTTTTTTGAAATCATTATATTCGTTTTGTTCTGAAGAATAACAAGAAGTTTTTTTATCCAGAAACTGGTAAGTATTAATCTTCATTTCTTTTGTACCGACAAAAGAAACGAAGCAAAGAAAAATTCCCGACGAATATAAATCACTAAAATTGGTAAACACCACTAATAAATCTTAACTCGTTATTTTCTAAGTGAAATCTATGGAAGAAATTAGAAAAAACTCAAACAGAAGATTTTTCTTAACGCTTGTTTATTATCAATTTCTTAACGCAATTTATATTATGCCGGTTAAAAGAAAAAGAATACATTTTAAAATCATAATTTTCTATTCGTCCATGATGAACAAAATTAATATTTTGCAGAATCTCTTTGTAAAGTTCATTAACCCGAATAAATTTCTGGACAGTTTATTTAGCTGCTTTTTGGTGGAAATAGTAAAGGGAGAAAAAAATGACAATAAAGGATCTTATTGCAAAAGCAAAAGAAGTTTCCAGTAAAGCCTATGCCCCATATTCCAATTATAAAGTTGGAGCAGCACTTCTTACGAAGTCGGGGAAAGTTTTTACAGGATGTAATGTAGAAAATTCTTCTTACGGATTAACTAACTGTGCAGAAAGAACTGCGGTTTTTAAAGCGGTTTCGGAAGGAGAAAGGGAATTTATAGAGTTGGTAATTTACGTTGATTCTGATAGTTTGCCGGTGCCTTGCGGTGCATGCAGGCAGGTTCTTTCAGAGTTCTGTTCAAACCTGAAGATTACAGTTATTTCCAATAAAGAGCAACTGGAAACAACAATAAAAGAATTACTTCCTTTAAGATTTAAATTATAATATTTAACAGTATTAAACTAAATTTGCTTTTGGAATGAAAGTGAATACCTTATTTCAAAAAACTTGGAGGATACATGGAACTTAACACACAATATGATGTTGCCATTGTAGGTGGTGGACCTGCCGGGTTAAGCGCTGCGATCTATGCTGCCCGTGGTGGCTTGAAAACGATAATATTTGAAAAAACACTTGTTGGCGGACAAATAACAATAACTGCCGAAGTAGAGAACTATCCCGGATTTGAAGAAAGCGTCTCCGGTTTCGATATTGTAGAAAAAATGCAGAAACAAGCAGAAAAATTCGATGCGGAAATTAAAATAGAAGAAGTAAAAGCTATCGGTCTGGAAGGACTCTGTAAGATAGTAGAAACAAATAAAGGAATCTACAAAGTAAAATCTGTTATCATTGCCTCCGGAGCACATCCTCGAAAACTTGCTATCCCGGGCGAAGAAAAATATACCGGTAGGGGTGTTTCTTATTGTGCCACTTGCGACGGAGCTCTTTACAGGGGTAAAGTAGTCGCCGTGATAGGAGGAGGAGATTCAGCCGTAGAAGAAGCTATGTTCCTTACAAAATTTGCCAGTAAAGTTTATATTATTCATCGCAGAGACCAGTTACGAGCCGTTAAGATTTTGCAGGAAAGAGTTTTTGCCAATGAAAAGATAGAAATGATCTGGGACTCTGTTGTGCAGGAAATCCAGGGTGGCGACTTCGTAGAAAATCTTTTACTTTATAATAAAAAAACAAAAAAAACAAGCGAGTTGTCGCTCAATGGCGTTTTTATTTTTGTGGGTATCATTCCCAGCAGTGATCTGGTAGAATCCAGAGTTGATTTTGATGATCAGAATTTTATAAAGACAGATGAAACAATGCACACAAAAATTCCGGGAGTCTATGCTGCTGGTGATGTTACACATAAAGTTTTACGCCAGATCATAACTGCCGGTTCCGATGGAGCTACTGCAGCTTTCTCGGCAGAAAAATGGATAGAAGAAAACAAAGATAAATTCAAATAGATATTGAATGTCCGGTCAATATAACGAAAAACACCTGAATGTTCAGGTGTTTTTTTTAATAGTTAAATTATTCAGTTTTTAGGCAAGATCGAATTCTTTTGTTTCTTTTCCTTCCACATAAAGATATTTAGGATTTTCGGGAGTACCGCTTTTCTTAATTTTATCACTATCGTTATCTTCAACGTATCTCCATATTTCCCATGATTCACCTTCCCCGTCTATGCAAAACGTAATTTTCTTCTCGATAAAATCGTCGATAATGAATTGAATTGAACTAAGTGGTTCAGCTTTCGTTACCGGGATGCAGAATTTCTTCCGGTCATAAACATACTTTTCTTTAGGCATTATTCCTCCATCTATTTTTGAATCTTATATACATTATAGCTTTCCACATCATCAACCCAGAATATTTTATCGGGTCTTTTTGGAAAGGAAATTATTATTCTTCCGAACTTGGCATTTCTATTAAAAAAACCGGATGTAAGTTCAACTTGTGTCCAATCTGTTTTCGGATAATTTTTGACGCTGAATTTATCTACCCGTTTACCTTTTGCATTAAATGCCAGAAATCTGAAAGTTATCGAGTGATTTGACTGATAATTTGTTTTAATAAAGCATCTGGAATAATAAACAGCTTCAGGATCGATCTCAAAAGCTTCGGAAATAATGCTTATCTTTGATGATGGGTGCTCTATTTTCAGACTTTTTTCTCCATTAAAAAAATCAGTGTTATCCCAGAAAGCATATTCATTAGGTTCATCAAGAACCTTCCAGTTTCCCGGCATAATATTATATTGATAATCACCATCTTCAAAACCGGAATTAATAACAGAGTTTTGTTTTCCCACAATATCTTTTTCGGAAAAATCTGTGATAGAACCAAAGAAACAACTTGAAATAATAAGTGTAAAAACAAGCAAAAAATTTAACATAATACCCTCCTATTTAAAAATACTTCTTATGGTCAGATATTTCAAAATAATACCCACAGATAGAATATTAATGAAAAGATTTGACCCCCCATAACTGATAAACGGTAAAGGAATACCCGTAGTAGGCATAATACCGATATTCATTCCGACATTAATAAATATTTGAAAAGCAAAGTATGCCAGAATTCCAACAACTGTATACTTATATTCTTTTCTTTTAAAAAGAGCTATTTTTCTAACAATAAAATACAAGAACAAAAATAATAATAGCAAAAGAAACATGCAACCTAAAAATCCAAATTCTTCACCAATCACAGAAAATATGAAATCAGTATGGTGTTCGGGAAGGAAATTCAAGTTCTTTTGAGTCCCTGCCAGAAAGCCTTTTCCGAGCAATCCGCCGGAACCGATGGCAATCTTTGCCTGGATTATCTGGTACCCGCTTCCAAAAGGATCTCGCATAGGATTGATAAAAGATAATATTCTGTTTTGCTGGTATTCTTTCAGACTATTCCAAAACACCGGAGTTATGAAGAAAAAGAAAATATTTACTACAGCTGTAAAACCGATAACGATCTTTGAAAGATTGATCTTATATAAAATCAAAATTAGCAGAATTATATATATGATAAAGAAAATAGGTGAAAATGAAGTAATTATACTTAATATCGGACTGATTATCAAGATGAGATAAAAACCGGAAAGTTCAGAAACCGCCAGTATGATAAACAAGCTTACGATCAAGATTAACGCCGTCCCCAGATCAGGTTCTAACAGGATCAAGAAAGTTGGTAATAAAACTACGGGAAATGAACGTGAAATTATCTTCCATCCGGTTAAATGTGGTTTGGATATTATTTTAGAGACCAGCATAATAGTGACTAGTTTTGCCAGTTCGGAAGGTTGGAAGTGTATTGGTCCCAAGATTATCCATCGTTGTGAACCTTTTATTTCCGGCATAAAAAGTACTATTATCAACAACAAAATAGTTATAATATAAGCCGGAATAATTATCAAATCAATAACAGCATAAGGAATTCTGAGAAGGATAAAAAGCAGTATTATGGAAATAATTATCCAGCATATCTGCTTCAGGTAATAATCCTGTGTTTGGATATCAGTGCCAATTTTTCTGGAAGAAGCAGAATAAATGGAGATAACACCAAATATCAGCAAGCATATCAGAAGTATAAATATTTTCCAGTCAAAGTTTCTCATATGTCCTACAATTGGTTATAAAATCTAATGATCTTAGCAGCAAGAGGAGCAGAAACACTTCCTCCATGACCTGCATTTTCCAGAAAAACAACAAAAGCAATTTCATCTTTTTTACATTTTGCATAACCTGCAAACCAGGAGTGAGTTATTTTTCCCATATGATTTTCTGCAGAACCGGTTTTTCCATAAACCTCGATTTTGCGAAAACTGGCAGCGCCACCAGTTCCATATTGTTCATTCACAGCCTTATATAGTGCTGTCTGCATTAATTTTATGTTTATTTTAGAAACAGGTAACTTTTTTTCTTCAGGTGTAAAATCTCCGGTAATGCTTTTTCTTATCGTTTTCTTTAGAAGATGAGGACTTATCCATTTTCCATCATTTCCTAATGCAGCATAATATGAGCATATCTGAAGTGGTGTTACCAATAGTTCTCCCTGTCCGATGGCAAGGTTCACTTTATGACCGATAACTCCTACATTCTTGCCATAATTTTGCATATACCATTTCCGGGTTGGGTAAAAACCGGATCTTTCTCCCGGGAGGTCGATGTTTGTTTTAGTGGTAAGCATATTTTTTTTTGTAAAATCACATATCTGGTCTAATGAAAAATGTGTTGAAAGGTCATAAAAAAATACATCACAAGATACTTTAATAGCATCTACAACATTCAATCTTCCATGTCCTTTTGCCCACCAGCACTTGAAAAACCTGTTCCCGAATTGCATTCCTCCTTCGCATTTTGCAAGTTTAGTGCGTTTTGTTATCACCTTCTCTTCCAGTCCCAGATGTGCTAAAACCGGTTTATATACAGACCCGGGAGGATAAGTGCCGTGTATGACTCTGTCTAACATCGGTTTGGAAGGGTCTGCTAATATTTTGTTCCACAGGACAGTTGAAATATTGTTACTGAAAATATTCGGGTCAAAATCCGGTTTACTTACATAAGCAAGGATTTCACCGTTTTTTACGTTCATTACCACAATGGCACCATTAGTATTACGAGGGAAAATGGAATTTATGTAATTCTGAAGGTCATTATCAATTGTAAGAATGAGGTCTGCACCATCAATTGGCGGTTCATCAAGATTATGTTTGAAAAACTGCAGATTCTGTCCGCTTGCATCTACCTGGATTACCTTGTATCCGTCTTCTCCTCTCAAGATGTCTTCATAATATTTTTCTAATCCGCTTTTTCCAAGATAGCTATTTATGGAATATCCTTTGCTTTTCATACTCGAATATTCTGTTTCGTTTATTCTTCCAACATAACCTGAAAAGAAATTATTATATTTGTATTCTCTCATAGTTTCAGTTTTGAAAGAAAGTGATGGAAAATAATTAAGACATTCGGAGGTATTTATCATTTTTTCAAAATTGATGTTTTGAACAATAAGAAGTTCTTTATACAATCGATACCGATTATCAGAAAGAAGATCGTTCAGTTCATTTGCTTCAGTATTAAAATTGCTGCTTACAAATTCGATCACTTTCTTCTTATCAACGATCTTATCAAGAGAAATATAGAGATTTAATGAGGATCTATTCAAAACGATAGGTCTGTATTTCCGGTCGTAAATTTCTCCTCTTACCGGCTTGATCTTTTTTATTCTAACATAATTTTCCTCGGCGATCCGTCTGTATTTGTTACAGTCAATAATTTGTAATTTGAATAAAAAAAGAACCAAAATCAGGAACACAAAAATAATTGCTTGAAATAAAATATTATGAAACAAAAATTTTCTATACATTAATGGAAAGCTTCATTTTATTTATAAAAGAGAATAAATAAACAGTGATGATCGTTAAGATAGAATTATAAAATATAGCGAAAGAAATTAACGGGATAAGCCCTTGAATGGGTTTCAAGGAAAATAAATGGAAAAAGAAAAAAATAAGATAATAAATAGCATTGATAATTATTATACAAATACAAACGATTAAAAAATTATTCTTAGTGATACTTTTATGTTGGTTATTCACAATATACGATATTATCAGGAAAGAAAAAGTGTTCATTCCCAGAAGAGACGGATGAATAAGATCATAAGCCAGACCGATAAAAAAGGCAAATGGTATCGTGAAACCTGTTTTGTGATGTATGTTTAAAAAGATCAGATATGCAGGGATAAAATTGGGTGTTAATCCAAATATAATAAATTTTGGTGCGATCATAATCTGGAAATATAAAAGCAAAATCCCGAAGATAGATAATTTAATTATTCTCATGTTATTTTTACTCTTTAGCCACAAAGTCTCAGAGGACACGGAGTTTTACTGCTGTAAACATTCAAATTGAGATTTCTACTTTTAATTTTTTTCATGCTATTTTTTTACAGGGCGAATTAAACATATAGGAGTTAGTTCATCTCCCTGACCCTGAGGATTGTCTTTCATTACTTTTTCCATAAAATCCTTATTTATTCCATCGCTTCCACCGATCATCCAGCAACCACCGATATCATTAATATCCATTATGGTGCATTCATGTCCCAGAGAATCTTTGATGTTCTGTGCTACTTTGCCTGGATTTTTCGGACCTTTGATCACACAATTTTCATAAGGAGGGACAGGTGATGTGGTTGCAGCATCTATCAGTGCAGCCTGCATTCCGGCAATCCTATAAAAATCACCTTTTCCTTTTCTGCCGATCAGTCTTGCCATAGCTCCGACAAATGCAGCCCACAACATTCGGAAATGCCCTACTTCATCGATGGCACATTGCATACTGGTGGGAGCACGAAGCCCGATGCCATATTTAACTTTGGAAACAAAACGCCAAAGGATTTTTGCAAGCAGCCCGATCTTAATGTCTTTAACAGGGATAGCTCTTCCCTGGGTGATAGCAAGTGGACTCTCACTGATAGAAATAATATCGTTTTCCCGGATGATGTCTTTTGTGCTTTCACGAACAATTGTAAGCATATCGTCTTCGGGCGTAAGAATTTTTGTTTTTACTGTAATTCTTAGATAGTCTTTCTCGTTTACGTTAATTATTTTGGGATTCCGACTCATACTTTTTATCCTTTTCATAAAAAATTATTATAACCTGATCGAGACAAGCTGAATTTACAAACGTTGAAATTTCTGCGTTCATATATACTTTATCCGGTGCTTCGATCAATTTGGTTACCGTTCCTACAGGATATCCTTTGGGAAATATCGTTGAAATATTTGAAGTTACTATCGTGTCTCCAAGGTTTATATCAGAACCCTGTTTGATAAGAGTCATATATGTGTTTTCATAAATATCGGATTCCATCAGTCCCTGAAGGTGAGTTCTTTTTAACATAACACCCAGTTTGAATGTAGAATGATCTAGGGGAAGAACAACAGAGTAATTTAGAGAGACAGAAATGATCTTTCCAACGATCCCATTATTTGATATTATCGGATAATTAATTTTGATCCTGTCTTTTTTACCTTTGTTCAGGATGAAGTTTTTTTCTTTGAAATTTCCATGATAACCGATAATATCCGCTAAGATAAATTCGTCAGTGCCTGTTTCAAAATCGAGCTGCGTCTTTCTGAAATTTTGTAGTTCATCTTCGAGGTTAATAACTTTTTGTGTTTGTTTTGCCAACTTCAAAGAAAGAGCTTCATTTTTTTCTTTTATCTTGAAAAGAGATTCAATTTTGTTTATAGAATTAATAAATGGATAGTATATATAGTTGCTAAGAAAATTTGCTTTTTTTATTTTTTGTTCATGATCTCCGAGAGAAAGAAAAATTGCAAGGATGAGGAAGAGAATAAAGGTAAGATTTTTTCTCACTTTTAATCTTCAATTTTTTTTATCAGGACTTCTTTGAAATCATCCATGTTATCGAGAACATGTCCGCTTCCTTTTAAAACGCAGTAAAGTGGATCAGGCATAACATGAACGGGAAGATCGACGATTTCCTGTATTTTCTTATCAATACCTTTTAATTGTGCACCGCCACCCGTTAAGATAACACCTCTTTCTGCAATATCGGCTGCCAGTTCCGGTGCAGTTTTTTCGAATAATCTTTTTACTGCATCGATCATAGAAGTTACAGTTTCGGACAAGGCTTCCCTGATCTCTTCTGAGCTGACTTCAACCGTAATGGGGTAACCTGTAATGATATCACGTCCTCTAACTTCTTTTCGCAATTCATTTTCCAGAGGATATGCCGAGCCGATTTCTATTTTAATCTTTTCTGCGGTTTGAATGCCAACTAAGATATTGTTTCTTTTTCTAAGGTAATTAACGATTGCTTCGTCCATTTTGTCACCACCAACACGAATGGAAGTGTGAACAACAATGTGAGAAAGAGAAATGATGGCGATTTCTGTAGTTCCACCGCCAATATCCATGACCAGGTTTCCCTGCGGTTTCTGAATCGGAAGGTCTGCCCCGATGGCAGCAGCTACCGGTTCCGATATCAGGTGAACTTCTCTTGCACCGGCATGAAGTGCACTATCTCGTACAGCACGTTTTTCTACTTCTGTTATTCCCGATGGAACGCAAACAAGAACACGAGGTTTTATCAGAAGGCGTTTTTTTTGAGCTCTCAGGATCAGGTTCCTCAACATAAGTTCGGTAACCTGGAAATCTGCGATCACACCATCCTTTAGTGGTTTGATGATATTAACTTCTTCGGGATTTTTCCCCAGCATTTCTTTTGCATCATTACCTATGGCAATAATTTTTTTATTATCCCTGGAAATTGCAACAACAGAAGGTTCATCGATTACAATACCGATACCTTTTCTGTAAACAAGAGTGTTTGCGGTGCCCAGATCAATGGCAATATCATTTGAGAACAAGCCGGAAAAACTATCTAAAAACATAAATCCTCCAGGATTTCAATGTAAATTATTTTAGGAAACTAATTTTAAAAGTAGATTCATCTGTCAAGTGGTTTATAAGCATTATTATACACTTGTAAAGAATAAATTATAGTCACTCAAACCCAATTCATTAATTATAATATTTAGATTTTTCTGCAAGCCTTTATTGATAGGTATCCCTTTTTTTCTTATTTCAAAACCCTTATAGTATTCTTTTTCTCCCGCTATGAATATTTTTTCTTTTCCGGGAGCCTTTGTAGAGTTTTTAAGGTTTCTCATAATATTTCCTGTTATCTTTTTAAAAGTAGATAGCTCTATAAAAGCTTCTACGTTAATTGCCATAAAGAAGTGACCGACCTTGAAAGGTACTTTTTTCCCTTTTTCAATTCCGTTTAGTGCATGCAGATAGCTTCCACCCTGAAGTGCGGAAGACATTATTTCCACTATCGTAGCAAACCCGTACCCCTTGTGTCCCCCCAAAAATTCATCTGCTCCGCCGAGTGGAAGAAGAGATGCTTTCTGTTCTACGAGTTTAGTAAGTATTTGTTTTGAATTTGTAAGAGGTTTTGCATTTTCATCGATAACCCATCCTTCCGGTGTTGGTTCTTGCTTTTTATCCAGAACCTCGATCTTCCCTCTTTGGATAATGGAAGTTGCACCATCATAAAGGAAGTCAAATTCAAAATCGGAAGGAGCACCAAAAGCTATTGGATTAGTTCCCAGCATTGGTTCAACTCCCCAGGTTGGAGAAATGGAAGAACGCGCATTGGTCATACTTATTCCAATCATATTCTGCTCTATCGCCATTTTTGGATAGTATCCGGCAATTCCATAGTGCGTGGAATTCCTTACTGCAACGCTTCCAACTCCAAATTTCTTTGCTTTTTCAATAGCCTTTTGCATTGCTTTATAAGCTATCACATGTCCCATTCCGTGATTTCCATCCCACACAGCAGTTGCCTGATCATCGCTGATAACATCGATCTTTGTAACCGGTTTCTGAACACCGCTCTTTATACGGTCGTAATACATCTTAATTCTGCCTACCCCGTGAGATTCGATCCCCCTGAGATCAGATTCTATTAAGATGTCGGTACATATCCGGGCATCCTCTTTGGGAACGCCAACTTTGATAAAAACTTCCTGTATGAAATCATTAACTTTTTCAACCGGAATAAATAATGTTTCCTGCATTTTTATATCTCCTTAGTTACTGCTTTTTTTTAAAAATCAAACAACTTTTCTCTTTCATGAAATTCCCTGAAATATATTTTATTTAATGTTTCATTTATGTCCAGATGTAATCCAAAATCTTTTTCGATAATATCGAAAGCCAATATCCTTGCCTGTTTCAGAAGCGTTCTATCCCGCACAATATTTGCGTGTTTATATATTGGCATTCCGGCTTGTTCTGTTCCAAAGAAATCACCGGGACCGCGAAGTTCCAGATCCTTTTCTGCAATTTTAAATCCGTCGTTCGTCTCCAGCATTGTGTTCAATCTTTCCCTGCTTTCTTCACTAATCGGCGGATAAACAATGAGATAGCAATATGATTTGTCTGCACCACGTCCAACCCTTCCACGCAGTTGGTGAAGCTGGCTGAGTCCGAATCTTTCTGCATGTTCGATTATCATCACGCTGGCATTTGGAACGTCTATTCCCACTTCGATCACAGTGGTGGAAACCAGAACATCGATCTTTCCATCTTTGAATTTTTCCATGATTGCATCTTTTTCCGATGTTTTCATTTTGCCATGAAGAATAGCTATTTTATATTCAGGATATATTTTTCTCGATATGAGTTCAAATAGTGTTTCCGCATCTAATAGATCCATTTTTTCCGATTCCTCGATAAGAGGACAGACAATATAGATTTGTTTTTTGTTTTGGATTTCTTTTTTAACCATATCAAATACGATCTTACTTTTTGCAGAATTGTACCATAAAGTTTTTACCTCTTTTCGATTCGGCGGAAGTTCGTCCAGGATGCTTACATCGAGGTCGCCATACACCGTAAGAGCTAATGAGCGGGGGATAGGCGTGGCAGAAAGATACATCAAATCGGGATGATGATTTTTTCGGGAAAGTTCTGCTCTTTGTTTCACGCCAAAACGATGTTGTTCATCGATTGCCACAAATCCCACATTATTGAATTTAGTATCTTTTTGTATCAGAGCATGAGTTCCGATGATGAAATTTATTTCGCCGTTTTCAATTTTTTGCAGGATTTCTTTTTTCCCTTTATAGCTGCCGCCTTTCAAAAGAGCGATCTTTATATCCGGCTGGTTTTTCAGGAACCTGGAAATACTGTTGAAATGCTGTTCTACCAGGATTTCTGTGGGAGCCATCAAGACGGATTGAAAGCCGTTTTCCAGAGCAAGAAGCATGGCAAAAACGGTTACGATGGTTTTCCCCGAACCTACATCTCCCTGCAGAAGTCTATTCATCTGACAGGAAGAGGTCATGTCTTCTACTATTTCGCGAAGCACTCTTTTTTGTGCAGAAGTAAGCTGGAATGGAAGTGATTCTTTTAATTTCGTGGTATATGTTTTTTTTAAGATAAATTGATGTCCGCTTAGTTTCTTTCGATGATTGTATCTGCTGCGGGCAAGCATGATCTGCGTATAGAAAAGTTCTTCAAAGGCAAACCGTTTTTTTATCTTATCAACTTCTTCCGGGTGTTGTGAAAAGTGGATCTTTTGAAGTGAGATCCGGCGATGCGGGAATTTATATTTTTCCAGGAGATACTCCGGAAGAGTTTCCTCTATCTGTTGGCTGTGAAGTTCAAAGGCATTGTAAATAAGGTTTCTTACAACGTTCATACTGATGCCTTCTGTAAGAGGATAAACCGGCAGCACAGAACGTGTTTTCCAGAAATCCAGGGTAGAGCCGGAATTATCCAGAACCTCTATTTCGGGGTGAACTATCTGTGGTCCGCCCCTGAACTCCGTAACTACTCCACTCACCCATATCTGTTTGCCTACTACAAATTGCTTTAAAAACCAGTTCCCAAACCGAAACCAGGTACAGAAAAGAACATCTTCTCCATCGGAGATGATTACATTGAGCTGGGTTTTTTTACCGGGAAGGTGCTTTTTTTCTATGGAAACAATTACACCTACAAATGAGCAATGTTCGTGAAATCTGAGTTCGGTGATCTTTACGATAGCTTTCCGATTTATGTAATCCCGCGGAAAATGCTCCAATAGGTCACCAATGGTGAAGATATTCAATTTGTTCAAAAATCTGGCACGATGTTCACCAACACCTTTCAGGTATTTAATTTCATTTTGCAATGGATTCATTAAATTTACTCCAAATGGGAAAAAAGTTGTTTAACTTAGGAAGTCAAGGAAAATGAAATGGATTCATACCTTTTTGTTTTGTTATTCTCGTGAATAGCGGGAATCTTATAGATAAGAGAATGTAAATGGATTTCCAATCCCCGATTCATCGGGAGGAATAACAGAGTGAAATTAAGGAAATAATAAAGTTGATCATACAATAATATAGAGTATAATTCCCTACTCCAAGTTTAAGAAGAAAAAAAGTGAATACAATTGTTTTAAAAATTTGATTGACAAGAAGTTTTATTTTTTAATTCTAAGTTCGTTCAATCAATGATTTCAAAGAAATAGTTGAAAGATATGATGAAATGGGGCAAAATTATGTTTAATTAGAATTAAATTATGTGTGAAAAGAAATTTAGTGGAGTATGTTTGTGATAAAAAGTAGAAGTCCTTAAACTACATTATTTTAATAATCTTATTAGAAATAAATGTCATCATTAATAAGTCGAATGAATGATAAATAAAAAACAAATAGTGTGCATTTTTTAATGTTTGAATATTTTAACCAAAATTAAAAAAAAGGAGAAAAATCATGAAAAGAATTTTTTACTTTTCGTTTTTGATATTGTTATTAGGATTGAATTCTATTGCCTATGCTCAATCTAGATGCAATGTACAAAATGTTGTAACAAGGGATAATAATGTAAATGGCTGGGTTGATGCATTTGATGTTTATATCAGTGATTCCATTGACGATGGTAGCGGGGGAGATACTGACTGGGGTGCCTTGAATACTTTAGGAATTAAAAATGATTTTATTGTAGGTGGTGATTATGCTCTTATGATCGATTCACTGAATACAGGTAAATTTGTTGGAGATAATATCTTCAGGGTTCATATCAGTATGCAGACTTTGGTTGGGACAGGTTTTACTGGAAACATAACCTTACAATATATTAGCAATCCGGCACGAAGAATTTGGGACATATATAGTACTTATTTAGAGTCGTTTACGCCCCAAGCTGTTTTTGATGGTGCTTCACCTTTACTTATTGAAATTAATACTTTTGATGAAGAAGGTGGAGATGATTTTGTTGATAAGATCAAAGTAAGATTTACGGAATCCTTAAATACAAGTTGGCATCCGTTAGCACCTCCATACCACCCAAATTCAATATTTCACTTTACAGATGGTATATTTGAAGGTGTTTTCTTGGAACATTACGGCTTTGAAACTAATATCTTAACAAATGATACATATGTAATCCATATACCTAATGCGGATACACTAAATAATGGTAATCCTACAATAGGTTTTATACCCATGCTTCCGGATTGGGGTTTTACAAATACGATTGCTGATAATCCGTATGCACTTCGCGACCCATCTTCCAATCTTGCTGTTTATGGTGGAGGTCCATACATAACTAAAGCAACAACTAAACAAGTTGGTTCTGATACTTATATTACTGTTAAGTTTTCAAGAGCAATAAATGCTTCAAGTGTCGCTATCAGTGATTTTGAAGTAGTTCTAGACGATGTAAATCAAACAATAATATCGGTTGATACTTCAGAGGTTGCAGATTCACTTGTTACCCTGGAAGTTGCTAATATCCCTCCTGGTCTATCCGGGACTAATAAACTTAGATTAACATCCACTTTATGTATAGAAGACACTGAGGGTGATCAGAACACGGTGATTACCTGGGTCAATATACGAGATGGTATCTCTCCCAGCGTCGATAATGTTGTTCCAAGTCTTTTGTTGATAACCGATTCGGATGTTGGAGCAGGGACATTTACCATAACAGTAGATTTTGATGAAATAATGGAAGGAACAGGAGATCCTATTTCATTTCCTGTTGAAAACCCGACTAATACTATTTCCTTTGTTAATGGAAACTGGTTTGGAGATACTTACATTGCAACTTATAATGTAATCGATGTAAATGAAACAATTCCCGATATTGATATTAAAATTTCAGGTATTCATGATGCTACAGGAAATCTTCTAAATCTGTATACTGAGCAGAATGCTTTTGATATTGATACGGAAAACCCAGAAATTATTTTGTTAACACCTAATCCGGTTTTAATTTCAGATGCTGATGTTGGAACCAACACATTTTCATTAACAATAGATTACCATAAAGCTATGTTAACAAATGGAACTGCAGATCCTGTAATTACATTCCCTGTTGAAAACCCGCTTAACACAATAACATTTAATAATGGTACTTGGTCAGATGTTGATACTTATGTAGCTTATTACAATGTTGTAGACGTAGGTGAGACAGTACCGAATATCGATGTACATATCGAAGGAACTAAAGATGATCCGGCAGGTAATACACAGGTCATTTATAATGAAGCTGATGTTTTTGATATTAACACGGAGAACCCGGTAGTTGTTTCAGTGACACCTGCTCCTGTTTTAATTTCAGATTCTGAAGTTGGAACTAATACTTTTACATTAACAGTGGATTATAGTGAAGATATGATAACAAATGGAACTGCAGATCCTGTAATTACATTCCCTGTTGAAAACCCGCTTAACACAATAACATTTAATAATGGTACTTGGTCAGATGTTGATACTTATGTAGCTTATTACAATGTTGTAGACGTAGGTGAGACAGTTCCGAATATCGATGTGCATATAGAAGGTGCAAAAGATGATCCTGAAGGAAATATTCAGCTTATTTTTGATGAAGCAGACGTCTTCAGTATCGATACGGAAAATCCGGAAGTTGTTTCTGTAATTAATAATCTTGATCTGATTACTGATTCTGATGTTGGGATGTCAAATTTTGTGTTAGTAATTATCTATAATGAAAATATGTTAAGAGATGGTTCGGCAAATCCTGTAATTACATTCCCGAATGAAGATCCGCTCAATACGCTATCTTTAACTTCTCTTGGGCATTGGTCAAATGCGATGACATATATCCAACCTTTTGATGTATTAGATGCAAATGAAACCATCCCGGATATTGATGTTAGAATTACTATTGCTAAAGATGATCCTGCAGGAAATACACAGGTTCAATATGACGAAGCAGATGTCTTCAGTATCGATACGGAAAATCCGGAAGTTGTTTCTGTATCTCCTTCTCCTGTTTTAATTACAGATTCTGATGTTGGAACTAATACCTTTACATTAACAGTGGATTACAGTGAGGATATGTTAACAAATGGAACATCAGATCCTGTGATTACATTTCCTGTTGAAAATCCGCTTAGCACAATAACATTAAATCATGGTACCTGGTCAGATGCTGATACCTATGTAGCTTATTATAATGTTACAGATGCAGGTGAGACAATTCCGAATATCGATGTGCATATTGTAAGTGCTATAGATGATCCTGCAGGAAATACACAGGTTCAATATGACGAAGCAGATGTCTTCAGTATCGATACGGAAAATCCGGAAGTTGTTTCTGTATCTCCTTCTCCTGTTTTAATTACAGATTCTGATGTTGGTATTGGAGCTTTCTGTATAACAATAAATTATAATGAAGCTATGATCACCAATGGAACAGCAGATCCTGTAATTACATTCCCTGTTGAAAATCCGCTTAACACAATTACATTTAATAACGGATACTGGTATTATTCTGATGTCTATATTGCTTGTTATAATGTAACAGATCTAGATGAAACAATTTATAACATCGATATTCATATTGAAGGAGCAAAAGATAACCCTGCAGGAAATACTCAAGTTCCATATACAGAACCGGATGCTTTTGATATTGCAATGGGACCACCGGTTGTATGTACGGTAACTCCAATTCCTGACCTCATTACAGATTCTGATGTTGGAGTTGGTACTTTTATTATCGAAGTTTATTATTGTCAGGATATGATTACCAATGGAACAGCAGATCCGGTAATTACTTTCCCAGTAGAAGATCCAACAAATACAATTACCTATAATGTTACTAATAGTTATTGGGAACCTGATAACAGAACATGGGTTGCAGCTTATAATGTTGCAGATGTAAATGAAACTTTAGAGGACATCGATATACATGTTGAAGGTGCTCGTGATCTTATCACAGTAAATCTTCAAGAACCATGGGATGAAAATAATGCATTTGATATCGATACGGAAAATCCGGAAATTGTTTCAGTAACTCCTGCTCCGATTTTAATTACAGATTCTGATGTTGGAACTAATACCTTTGCATTAACAGTGGATTACAGTGAGGATATGTTAACAAATGGAACATCAGATCCTGT
>JAIORR010000257.1 GCA_021108055.1 Candidatus Cloacimonadota bacterium | reverse complement strand
TCTTCTTTTTTGTCTTCTTTTGGTTCATCTTTTAGTTCTTCTTTTTTGTCTTCCTCTGTACTTTCAGCAGCAGATAAAGCTTCTTGCAGCACTTCCTTATATTTTTTGATGATGATCTGCTCAACTTCATTTCTGGTTTCAGTATTGATAGGATGAGCAATATCACGATATTCACCGGAACTGACTCTTCGGCTGGGCATAGCGACAAAAAGACCGTTTTGTCCTTCAATAACCTTAATGTTTCTGATAATGAATGCATCGTCGATAACGATATTCACGAATGCTTTTAACTGATTACTTTCTCTGATAAATACTTTTACATCTGTAATTTCCATTTTGTTCTCCTTTTGGTTTTTGTTATATGATTCCAATATTTTTTCCCGGAATAATGATTTGCTAACTTTTCTGCTGTTTTCTTATCCGGGCAAAAGCCGATCACGGTTGCTCCGCTTCCTGAAAGCATTGCTTTTTTTGCCCCATTATCCTGCAGATGATCGATTATCTGTTTTATTTCCGGATAATTATTACAAATTCCTTCTGCGAGTTTATTATAACAATAAGATACATCTTTATGTCTCATAAGATCGATCCAGCACGTATTTTCTTTTTTACTTATTTTTACGGATTCATAAGCTTCTTTACTGGATATTTCAAATCCCGGATTAACGAGAAGAATATTATCGATATCTATTGTTTCCAGTGGTGTGATAATCTCTCCTCTTCCTTCACCGAGAGCACATCCGCCATTAAAGAAGAAATTTATATCACTTCCAAAATTACCGGCGATCGTATGCATTTCAGTTTCGGGAAGATTTAAATTCCACAATTTGGATAGAGCGATAATGGTCTGAGCAGCATTACTGCTTCCTCCACCCAATCCGGCAGAAACAGGTATCTTTTTTGTTAATTCGATCTTGATACCGGATTTCACATTATATGTTTCTTTTATAAAGATCGCAACTTTATAAATCAAATTTTCTTTAGGACTTACAAAGTCTTTATCTGACAAAATTTTAACAGTGCTATTTTTTGTCAAAGTAAAATTTAGCTCGTCTGAAAGTTCAATTTCAGTGAAGATTGTTCTTATTTGATTGTATCCATCCTTGCGTTTTGAGAGGACATCAAGAAACAGGTTTATTTTTGCGGAAGAGCTTAGGTGTATTCTTTTTTTCTTCTTCTTTTCCATAATAGTAATAATAGTAGTAATTGTACTCATAACTGCTGTAATATTTTTGAGGATGGATGCCATTTATGATAGCTCCGGTTATTGAAAGATCAATATTTTCCATGAGTTCTTTAGCTCTTTTTATCACATGTTTATCTGCTTGTCCGACCCTGACAACAAGGGTCAATATATCAACCTTTTTAGCTAAGACCATAGAGTCTGTTACAGCTATTATAGGTGGAGAATCAAGCAGAATATAATCATAGTTTTCTTTTAATATTTTCAAACCTTCATCCATTCTGCTTGAAGCCAGAAGTTCAGATGGATTTGGCGGGATGTGTCCGCTGGTGATCAGATCAAGATTTGGTACGGAAGACCTTTTAATAATGCTTTTCATGTCTGAAGTTTTATCCATAAGAAAATCACTAATGCCTTTTTCTTTTTTTAAATGAAAAATATTATGGACCATTGGGCGACGCAGGTCGAGGTCAACCAGGATTACCCTTGCATCCATTTGGGCAAGAGTAATTGCAAGATTGGAATGGATCGTTGATTTTCCTTCTTTTGGTCCAGAACTAGAGACGAGTATTGTAAGGGGGTTACCGATTTTTTTCTTAGAGATTATATTTGTTCGAAGTATTCGGAAAGCCTCGGCAATGGATGATTTTGGAGAATAATTTGTTACAAGCCTTGCTTCCATTTGTTGACGGATATCTTGTAATTTTTTCTCCTCTTCTTCATTGCTTTTGGGAAGTAGTTCTTCGATCTGGTCAATATCAACATCGGATACATGAATAAAGGGAATAGTACCCAGAAGCGGTAAAGCAACGAATTTTCGCACATCATCGAACGTCCTGATCTTTGAATCTAAAGAATGTAGAAGCAATGCAGCTCCGATGCCCAGACCCAAACCCAGAACAATAGCTATCATCATATTCATCTTCTTGTTTGGTTTTATTGGTTTATCCGGTATGATAGCTTCTTCAACAATTCTGATGTTACCGATCTTAGATTTTTCTGCTATCTTTGCATCTTCATATTTTTCGATGAGCATAGTATAGATTTTTTCATTTATGTTATATTCACGTGTTAATCTGGCAAGTTCAATTTCGGTATCCGGCAGAAGTGACATTTCCTTATCATATTCTTCAACTGCTTTTTGTAGGCTGACAACTTTGGAATTTTTGATATTCTGATCGATCTGTGCCGCAGCGATTTTTTCGATCAATTGAGCTCGATACATCAGAGGATCAGAAGAACCGGCTTTAATGGAAATTATTTTCTGTAATTCTTCATTCAATTTTGCTTTCGCATTTTCTATCGATTCATTCAATGACACCAATTCCGGATGATCTGCAGAGTATCCAGATTTTGTTAAATAATTAAGATATTTGGACTGAAGCTCAAGGATTTCTAATTTCATTTGTTCCAATAGTGGAGAAGAGAGTACGGAATTTACATCTGAAAGAAGTTCGTCCTGCATTGAAAGTTCTTTGTTTAAGAAATCGAGATGATTGTTTGCTACATCTAATTCAATTTTTGCATCAGAGTATAAAGCGGAAAGCTCTGAAGATTGTTTTATCAATTCCTGAGTTTCTTCGGAAAGGATAGATATTCCGTGCTCGATTTTATATATTCTTAATTCTTCTTCCGATAATTTTAATCTATTATCATTCTCATATAATTGATCTGCAAGGAATTCCCGTGTATTTCTGAATTCAATTCTTGCATAATCAGTATCTTCCTGTAAAAGAGCATGAGCTGCTGCATTTGCAGCTTCTTTTGCTTCAAGTGCACTTGTAGATTCAAAATTTATTATCAGGATATCTGTTTCTCTCTCTGTATCTACAGACATTTGTTCTTTCAAATAAATGAGTGGAGAACCTTCGATTTTACTTATTGGAAAGGATTCGAATTCCGGATGTTTCTGTAATGTCCGATATGCGATCTTCATCACCGGATTACTTTGTAATATCTGGATATTATTGTTTATAGATGAGGCTTTATTGCTGAAAGAGGAAAAAAGCAGGTCGCTTGTCATTCTTTCTTCCAGAAGCACTCTTGAAGTTGCTTTATATATCCTTGGTGCCCTTGCCGTATATATAATAGTTAAGACGAAAACAGATAAAAATATTAATGTAACTAGCCACTTATACCTTGTAATAATATTTAGATAATCAGTTAATTTTATTTCTTGTTCATCAGTGTTTATGTTTTCATAGAATTGATTTTGCATATTTCCTCTATCAGTTAATATTTGAAATTGCTACATAGACGCTTAACATTATAGCTATTTGCGAAAGCCAGTCAACAGCCTTTGTGAAAGCGTAATATGTGGAACCCGATATGACAACAGTATCTCCCGGTTTCATGATCGGTATTAGATTCTCATCTCCTGTTTCCAGATATTTTTTTAGATTTATCCAGATAACTTTTTCTCCATCTTTAGTTGAGCGGACGATCTTTACTTTAGTAAGTTTTGCATTTTCAGTGGGACCACCCGCAGAAGATATTAAGGTCAGAAGGTCGGTATTATCGGGAACGATATATAAACCCGGTTTTTTAACCTGACCCCAGATATATGTTTTTATTTTTAATTGTTCCGTTCCGGATAACGTTCCGGAATAAAGATAGATAGAAGCAGGATTATATGAGCTAGAAGCTCCTTCTGCCTGTGCAAAAATCACTACAGAAATAAAAAACAGAAATAAAATCAATAACAGCTTTTTCATCTATTCTCCTTAAGTTTTTCCAAAAGAAAAAACGTTGTTTTCAAGTCAAGCAAATTTACTATTCCACAATTAATATTCTTTCTTCCGATTCGGAACCGGTGCTTACGCTATAAGAATTTTCTTCAATTACAACGTCATTCGCTGTTAGTCCAAATGCATCGACTCGCCATAAAATAGTTGTTCCCGGCACAATATCCGTACCGGAATATAACACAGAAAGATCTTCAAGATCAAGAGGTGTTTTTTGCCATATCAGAGTACGATCTTCTTTGTTAAAGACAAGCAGGCGATACTGAAGAGCATCTATTACTTCATTCCATTCAAATATAATTTCCGACATGTTTGACGTTGTCAGATTATCTGCAGGCAGGGTAAGAATGGGATTATCTAACAATCTGTAACAGACAGTATCAGAATAGGTCGAATTGCCATCGACATCGATAGCATTGATGAAATAAAACAGTTTTAAATTTGTGAGGGCTGTTACATCATCATAAAGGTTTTGTTCTGAATAATCTACAATACTGATAGTATCCGGAGCAAAGTTCAAAGTATCTGCAATATACTCTTGTTCGCTGAACCTGTATATTTCGATAATATCTATGTCGGAATCCATTAGGTGCTCCCATTGTATCTGTATTCGATTTCCACCGGGTGTGGCATCGATCCCGTTATTTTCAAGTTCAATATCCGGAGTGTCATAATAATTTACACCATCACCGGTATCACCAAGATGAGGAATAAGTTCCGGTTTTTCCGGTGGTGTTTTATCGATTCCCAGGCTTTCCTTTCCCGAACAACTGAGAATGAATATTATTACAACGAATAGAAAAATAAATTTTTTCATATATAACCTCTTTTGTTAGAAATTAATTTTTAATCCGATCCTGTTCGTATTTGCAAGAACATTTGTTACAAAGGCATAATCGACGGTGAAATCATAAAAGCTTACACTGAGTCCGGTTGAGAAATTTGTGTCATAATATCCCAGTCTGAATCCGAGGATCTTCTGATATAAAAATTCAAAACCGTAATGACGGGTCTTTCCATAGATATAATCAATATCTGTCGAGAGAGTAAAAGAAGATCTTATGAATTTGAGTGGTTGACGGACTGCTACCCCGAGTTTTGAATTAAACAGAACTTCATCTTCATGATTAGATTCGACATCCCATGTGATAGTTGTCCCTCCTACATCCTGGAAGTTTATTCCAAAAGCAACATCACCAAGCCAATCCTGTTCAAATAACACAGCCAGGCTCGTTTTGGAAAGAAAAGAGAAATCGAAGCCGGTACCTGTCCCTCTGTTTTCATCTATCTCACGTTTGATATATTTGATATTGCCGCCAAAATACAGATCGAAAGGAAGATCGAAAAACAGCCATCCGAGGTTTAGATCGTAATGGATATGTTTGGCAAATGCGAACTGAAGGATATCATCCGTGCTTGTGATGTGTCCATCCGGAACAGCAGTCAGGTTGAATTCATGAAACGAAGATCGATAATCTACATTATGAACAAGGTGCCTTTCCAGGAAGACAGGAATATCATCAATTGTAAGCCTGGTCCAGTTAAGTCCGATAGTTACTTCGTTCGGAAGTGGCTGGCAGAATGTAAAATTATCGTATGCTGCCAGTCCCTGATACAAAAAAGCACGCATGATCCCGATCTCAGTATTTCTCATCTGAGCGATTCCCGAAGGATTCCAATATATTGCAGAACCATCATCTGCAACCGCAGCGAATGCTCCGCCCATTCCGGAAGCTCTGACTCCGGCACCGATAACCATGAAGTCACCAGCATATCTTCCGGCAAATAAGCCTAAGGATACATTCAAAATCAGGATGGACAGGAAAAATCTTTTTTTCATAAACTTAATCCTTTATTATTTTAAGATAGCCATTTTCTGTGTTTTTTCGATTTTTTTATTTCCCTTGATCGCTGTGATCCTGTAGAAATATACTCCATTCGCCAGCAAATAACCGTCTTTATCTCTGCAGTCCCAACCCAGAACATCACGTGGAAATTCATGATAACCAACAGATGCAGGTAAATTCTTGAACGTTTTCACCAATCTTCCGCTTACTGTATAAATTTTTAAGTATATTTTATCTGCGTCATCTGTAAGAACGTAAGTGAAACGAGTTCTACCAGCATTATCGAAATTTTCTGTAAGAGATTTCACAGGATTGGGATAATTTGCAAAGTTAATTACATCAAATTGTGTGCTCACATCAAATTCTATTCCAATCGATTTCGGATTACCATTTACATCATGGCAATCCATCGTAAGATAATATGTTCCCTGTTCTAATTCGTTTAGCTGATACTTAATCGGGATCTGAATAAGGTTACCAATGGTTAGAGATATCGAGTATTCATTTCGTTCTATCTTGTTTATTTCAATTCCGTCAGAAAGATATAAAGAGATGTCATTATTAAATATATCGATTCCATTTTTATCTGAAAGCAGGAATGTAATAATTCCGTTCTTAGAAATATAGCCGCCATGTGTGAATTCCTGACCCATGCTTGAGTTCTGGCTTTGTGTGAATTCCTGTCCTTCTACGTTTGCTTCAATATATGGTGCTGCTGTATCGTTATTTTGCAGGATCGTATAGATCCCTGTGCGGTCAACTTCATAGCTCACAGTATTATTATCAATGTCCATTTCGCCACCAATATATACCCATTTCTTAAATACTTCTTCCCAGCGGTAAACATAAAAATTATTGTCATTTTCCATTGCTTGGGTCGATAGGTCGAATGGATTATAATAGAATTTCAAAGCTATTTTTTTATCATCAGGGAAATGGCCTAAAGTATCTGCGAGAAGTGATTCATTTAATGTCCCGATCTCATAAGTTATGGAACTTCCATTGTATTTCAGGCTTATAATTTGAATATCCGGCTGGTTCAAGGGTGGCTTATATTCCGATGAATTAATATAGAAGATCGATGAAGAACCCAGTATCTCTGCCGGAAATTCACATGTAAGGTTTGCATCCAGGCTTGTTGCAGTTATGCTTGAATCAGCTACTTCAAACATATTTATTGAATATAAATCAGAATCGATTGAATTGTTGTAAGTATATATTTCGGAAAATGATTCACCATTTTCATTTATCACAGCACGGAACTCGATAGTTTTGTTTAATAATGGGATAATAATATATTCCCAGCGGGAATCCATTACTCCAATCGGATCTACCTGGCTGGTTTCCATCAGAACAGGTTCGCCTGTATTGTCGTATAATTTCAAATTACATGAACCGGAGGGAGATGACCCCAGATTTATTATTTGAACTTTTACGGCAGGCTGGTCATTATATTCCGTTAGTTCAAATTGCTGTGGTTTAAGGTCTGGTCCTGAAATGATGATAAGGTTAGCTTGAGTATTAGAACCTGTGTTCGTGATGTTTCCCAGCAAATCTTCTACCTGAAAATCGTATGTTATTTTGTACCCGGGCGGGTTTGGATGAATGTGATATCCGAGAGAATAATTATTTCCTTCGGTAAAAACCATAGGAATAGCAAGTGTTTCCGTAGGATGATGATGAGGGTTAAAAGGATCGGCATTTGCAGTCCATATCTTGATATTACACACTATATTGTCTATTCCATTTTCATCAAAGAAATCCGCACAGATAGATATTGAATCTTCAGCACAGGGTTGTTCGGGAGAGACGAGGATATTAACAACGGCAGATTGACCTACGGCATAATTTGTTATTCCCGTTACTTCCATATCATCACCGTAGGCGAATAATTTAACATATCTTGTATATATCGAAACAGGATTCTGCTGGATAATAAAGTCGGAAGTGGTTAATGTGTCATTTATCACAGGTATTACAATGGGATAATATTCATCCGGTGGAAGTTGAGCATCGTTCTCGTTATATATAACAAATTTTCCATTACTTATTTCCTGACCTACATCCGAAGTTATCAAAAGAGTATCCCCTACGGTCAGGTTGTATTTGTTCAGTTCAATGTCTTTTTGTTCTTCTGGAAGGATAAAATCTATCATTGAATCGCCAAGTAAAGCACAACCGTGAACTAAAGCTATAGTTGCAGCACCGCTGGGATTTTTTGCATACATTTTTGCTTTTGTGATGTCCATTGCCTGTCCGATATTTCCGACCTTAGTGTAAAAAAGAGCTTCAGTTAGATATTTTCCAAAGTCTTCATCTGAATTTTTGTAACCATATCCGGTAAATCCCAGGTGGGCAATAGCACCTTTTTCTGGTATCAAGATCAGTTCTTCTCCAAGACAGGAACTTTGAGGATAGTTAAATGCAGAACCATAACAGGATAAACTTATAACAAAAGGATAGTTGTTGTTATTCAGAGTGGCAACATCCGCCTTATTAAAAAGGTTATAATCTGCCCACACATATCCGCCGCCATGCCCCATAAATTGTAGGTAGATGGTTCCGTCATTAATATTATTTATCAGCGAAGTCGTATTCCCTGCATATTCTTCCGGTATGTCGTCTGTGTTACAATATACACGTCTAACATTGTAATCTGCAGGTATCCACATGTTCCTGATACGTTCACTTTGTTTGGCAAAAAAAGTACCTTCACCGGGATTCCCTCCTGCTGCCATAGTTATCCTGCTATGCCAGAGATCATCGAAATTCGGTTCTTCCACATAATGAATGGATTTATTAACAACATCTTGAATCTGCTCTTCTTCCCATATATTTATCCGGCTGATGCTGATATCGGCAACGGGATCATCGCCTACGATGCACGCCAACCAGTTATCACTGGCGATAGCTCCTCTTGTTGATGCCCATACATTTTTGAATGGGATCAGGTTATATTTTCTATCAGAGCTGAAATCTCTTTCGTCAGTAATGCCGTCACCCATCAGAAGAACATGTGTAATTTCGGGACTTGACCAGTTATTATACACAAATGACAAAAAATCTCTAATTGCTTGTGCAGAGCGTATTCCATGGTTGAATTCATCAAAAATATCTTCCAGACTTACGATCTCAACCGGACAACCCTGACTTTCCCAGAGTTGTTCAAGTTCGAGCAAACCTTCATTATCCACAAATTCCTGAATTGTTATAATTATATATTTTGCAGAATTAAAGGGATCTTTCAGGCTGGAAGGAATATTCGGAATGATCATTTTTGGAAGTTTTTTATTAGCTTCTGTTACTGCATAATATTCTGTGTTTTCCGAGAAAATACTATCCTGGAATGAAACTTTGAAAGGAGCACCACCGGTCTCAAAAAATGGTTCTACCTGAAGATTCTCTATATAACTTGTTCCAATTTTATATACAGAGACCTGGTCATTTGAAAAATTTTCCAATTCAAACTGGAATAATCCCAGAGGTTTGTTCTGGGGTCTTGTGAATTTGATATAATCCTCATCGGTTTTATATTCACGCCAGTATGTAAGTTCAAAGTAATCGAAAAGAACTTGCTCATTTTCAACATTCATTACTCCGGGCAAGCTGATATAGATATTATTGATTCCATGTGACAGATAGCTATTGGGAAGAGGGTCGTCATAATTTTCCAGCATTACTTCAGTTTGTCCATACCACTCATCCTGATCAATAAGAGATGAATTCAAATTGAACTGTGCCCGATGGTTTATTGCAGTATAAAAAACTTTATCGAATGTAACGCTGAACAGGCATATCTCTGCATTGAATTTTCTTATATCAGATTGATGCGGATATTGTAAATTGAATGGATAGATAGTTAAATTGGGTCCATTTATTCTATCCCAGAACCAGATGTCTTCTCTGAAAAAAGAGGTAGAATTATAATCATATTGGACCCCCAGGTGGTCGCGGGTATTCTGTTCTTCCAGGTGAATGGTCTGCTGAAAAGATTCCGGAATAGTGAACTGATTTTGTCCGGAACATGCCAATCCGCCGTTTTCCACTCCCATTCTGCTTCCCGGCTGATCTAACAGTTTCAGGGTATAAACATTTTCCGAAGTGAAATCATCATAATAAGATTCCTCACCATAATGACGGTTTCCATAAAATTCGATATAATCGTCGGGATCGAATGAACCGTCTCCTTCTCCCACAAAGTGTATGGGAACAGCACCGAATTCATCTGATAGCTCCAGGTTTCGTGGATCGATATAGTCCCAGTCAAATTCCATTTCGAACTCGATGGGGTATTCAGGATCGGAAAGAGCTTCGATAAGCTGCTCATAAGTTATTTTGTAAATTCCTTCTTCATCAACAATGAATTGTATTTCGTTAACCAGTTCTCCCTGTCTTGAAGGTAAAGTTGTTGTAGCAGTTCTGTTTTTTTCTTTTCGCCATTTCTTTGAATACCGGTTATTCAGGAAGAAAGAATCTCCGATCTCATCGATAAAATTATTGCTTCCAATATAATTTCTGCTGCTTATTTTATTCCCTTTGATGATGATCCTGAAAGTAACTTCGGTAGTTATCAGAAGTTCTTTTGTATTTGCTTTATACTGGAAAGGATTAACATTAAAACCGGTAAAACATCTATCTCTGAGATAAGCTGGGTTTCCTTTTTCAAGAAGTTGAGACGGGTATTTTCTGGCAGTTTTGTAAGCTTTTTTATCTATGTAGAAAATATATTCCTGTGAACTGCCTCTATCGACGATCTTTTTAACAGGAGAGATAAGTATATTTTTTTTTGTTCTCTGTTTTTTGTCTATTATCTGAAATTCAATATCTCCATCAACAGGCAGACCAACGATCTCAGAAAAGAACGGCAAAAGCGGAGAGCCTTCTTTTTCTTTATTTAATGTCTCTTTGTCATCACAAATAATTCTGGAATAATTTTTAACATTAGTACTTTCAAATGTATATTCGGGTAATGTAAATTTTACCGTCAGTTCATTTTCATTTTGTTCCTGTACTTCAAAAGGAGAGGCAGACAACAAAGCTGTGATGAAGATCATCAACAGGATAAGATTTCTTTTTATCATAATAAAAACTCCAAGATTTTATGATCTTTAATAATCCAACATTATCTTCAATGAATTCTATTCACGAGATTTTTTCTATTCAGGATAAAATTGAAAATAAAAAATAAAAATAAATGTAAAAATGAAAAACTGTCGAAATCTTATTTTGCAATATTTTTTGTCAATCATAATTTTTTAAATAGTTTCAAACAGGGTTTTCAAAATAGTTAAAGCTGCTTTTTTTCTGATCGTTTCCCGATTACCGGAAAAATGAAATTCATTGTGAGTGATTTTTTCATTGTAGTAATAAGCAGCATGAACAGTTCCGACCGGTTTTTCCTGCGTCCCTCCCTCAGGTCCGGCTATACCTGTAACAGCGCAGGCTATATCTGTTCCAAATATTTTCTGAATTCCTTTTGCCATTTCGATGGCGGTTTCCCTGCTAACTGCTCCAAATTCGGTGATAGTCTTTTTTCTTACTTTCAGAACATCTGTCTTTGCTTTGTCTGCATAACTTACAATTCCACCGACGAAATATCCGGAAGAGCCCGAATGTGAAGTGAGGATTTCCTGGATCAAACCACCGGTGCAGGATTCGGCACAAGATATCGTATAACTTTGGTCCAGCAGTTTATCATGAAGTTTTCTGGAAATATTCTCCAATTCTTTGTTTAGATTTATCTCCGGCTTCAGGGGTTTTGTTTTCCAGCTTTTAACGTTTCCGTGCTTGATATTTCCTTCCGGCTCGGAAGATAACATCTTTTCCTCGAAAGTTTTTCCTTCAATATCACGTTCCAATATCTTAACATGAGATTGTTTAAAACGGACGACATCTCCCCCTTTCAGGATGTAGCGCTGATTAAAAACATTTTCTTCATTAACAGAAACAAGTCCTTTGTTTATTGTATGCCTGATATCTTCATAATCGTCCAGTATTCCTGCAGCTTTTAATAGCTGGAAAAGATAAATGGAGCTATCCTTGTCTATCCAGAATTTCATTAATATGCCTTTGAGAAAATAACTCTTTTACTGCTTTCTTTTTCGCAGCAGATGCATTTTCCTTTTTCTTCTTCAGCATCGAGTGGAATGCAGCGGATCGTGACCTTGAGGTCTTCTTTTATTCTTTCTTCACATTTGCTGCTGCCACACCAGTGGCTTCTGACAAAGCCGCCGTGGATTTCAGGATTTTTCTTGTTTTTGGGAGTAAAGAATTTGTAGAATTCTTCTTTATCATCGATCTTTTTCGTGTTTTCTTTCTGGAAGTTCAAAGCTTTTTCAAATATGTTATTGTGTATTTCACCCAGTATCGATGTGATATTATTAAGGAAATCATCGGTGTTCATACTTTGTTTTTCGTTGGGCTGTTTATCTCTTCTTGCCAGGAAGACCGAACTGCTTTCGATATCGCGTGGACCTATCTCCAAACGAACAGGAACGCCTTTCTTTATCCATTCCCATAATTTCTCACCACCGCGCATATCACGGTCATCGATCTTAACTCTTATCTTTTCTTCATTATAACGAAGATGTTTGATCTTCGAGGTAAGTTCACCAATGAAATTTAATACTTTCCTGTGTTCTTCTTCATTTCTATGTATAGGAACAATGACGATGTGCAGAGGAGCGATCTTTGGTGGAAGGACAAGTCCGTTATCGTCGCTGTGAGCCATGATGAGTGCACCGATAAGCCGAGTGGAAACACCCCATGAAGTTGTCCATGCATATTCTTCTTTACCTTCTCTATTCTGGAATTTTATATTGGAAGCTTTTGCAAAATTCAAACCCAGAAAGTGGGATGTGCCACCTTGAAGAGCTTTTTTATCCTGCATCATAGTTTCAAAAGTAAAAGTTGAAACAGCTCCCGGGAATTTTTCGGATTCGGTTTTTTCCCCTTTAATTGCAGGAATTGCCAGATATTCTTTTGCAAATTTAGTATAAACATCCAGCATTTTATAAGTTTCTTCCAGAGCATCTTCTTTTGTCTCGTGGACGGTATGACCTTCCTGCCAGAGGAATTCGGTTGTTCGCAGGAACAAGCGGGTCCTCATTTCCCAGCGAACTACATTTGCCCACTGATTTATTAAAAGCGGCAGGTCTCGATATGAATTTACCCATTTGCTGAATGATGCACCGATAATGGTTTCACTGGTGGGACGCACGATCAGTTCTTCCGTAAGTTTTCCTGCAGGTTTCAATCCACCTTTGCCATCATGTTCCAGCCTGGAATGAGTTACCACAGCACATTCTTTGGCAAAACCTTCCACGTGCTCGGCTTCTTTTTCAAAGAAACTTTTGGGAATAAAAAGCGGGAAATATGCATTAACATGACCTGTTTCTTTAAACATATCATCGAGATTCTTTTGAATATTTTCCCAGATCGCATAGCCCCATGGTTTGATGACCATACAACCGCGAACATCACTGTTCTCTGCCATGTCAGCGGCTTTGACCACCTGTTGATACCATTCGGGATAATTCTCTATCCTTGTTGGGTAAATTGCCTTTTTTCCTTGCTTTGCCATAACATACTCCAATTTTAAAAAAAATTTATTCTAAACTTTTTACAGGCAATTCTTTGTCAAATCAAAAAAAGGGATTTCACTAACTATCTTGACGATAGCACTTAACCACTAAGACACAAAAGTAATAAAGATTTTGGAAAAACTGTTTATAAAAACGTAACAGATGCCTTCATGACAAAATGCTAATTTGAATTTCCAGAATGTTTAAATACTCTTTAATTTTGTTGGAATTAATAATTTACTAACATAAAATTCCTTTATCTGTGGCTATCTGTGAAATCCGTGAGCTAAGCGGTATCTCTTGACACCATTACGTAAGATTATGATTTGGAATATAAAAAATTGATCTGGCTCGATATAAAGAAGTTATTCATATCGAGTCAATAAAATAAACAATGAACAAATATGATATAATAGTTGTTGGAGCCGGTCATGCCGGGATAGAAGCCGCACTTGCTGCTGCCAGGATGGGAGCAAGAACGCTGATTTTTGTTATCAAGATAGAAACTATTGGGAGAATGAGCTGCAATCCTTCTGTTGGCGGTCCGGCAAAGGGTCATCTTGCGCGGGAAATAGATGCTCTGGGTGGAGAACTCGGCAGAGCAGCCGACATCACCGGCATTCAGTTTCGTATGCTTAATAGAAAGAAAGGTCCTGCAGTCTGGGCTCCGCGTTCACAAAATGACAGGATCCGTTATTCCATCGTTATGCATCATACTTTAGAAGAGCAGAGAAACCTGGATATCAAGGAATCAACCATCGATGAGATCCTTCTTTCTCCGGATAAGAAAGAAGTCATCGGGGTTCGCTCGAAGCTGAGAGAAGATTATTTTGCCCCCAGAGTGATTCTGGCAAACGGAACATTTCTGCGGGGAAAAATACACGTGGGTAAAGTAAGTTACAGTTCCGGTAGAGCAGGAGAACCAGCATCGAATAATCTTTCCGATTCCCTGATAAAAGCCGGATTAAAACTTGCCAGATTCAAAACCGGCACTCCTCCAAGGATCGATCTGCGAACTGTGAATATGAACATTGTAGAAGAACAACCCGGTGACGTAGATCCGCAGGGATTTTCTTTCTATCGAGACATTAAATTAAGAAATGATGTAAGTTGTTATCTTACGTTCACCACGCCGGAAACTCATAAGATCATCCGCTGCAACCTTGATAAATCCTCACTTTATGGAGGATATATCAGCGGGGTCGGTCCCCGTTATTGTCCATCTATCGAAGACAAAGTAGTGAAATTCAGCACAAAAGACCGACACCAGGTTTTCATTGAACCGGAGGGAGCCAATACTTTCGAAGCTTATGCAAATGGTATTTCCAACAGTCTGCCTCCGGAAATTCAGAGAAAGATGCTTCATTCTATTCCGGGTTTGGAAAAAGCAACAATTATTCGTTACGGATATGCCATCGAATATGATTACATAATTCCCGATGAGATCAAACCGACCATGGAAAGTAAACAGATTTCCGGGCTTTATCTCACAGGTCAGATAAATGGAACATCTGGTTATGAAGAAGCAGGAGCACAGGGGATTTCTGCCGGCATAAATGCAGTCCTTTCTTTAGAAAAAAAAGATCCTGTAATATTCGATCGTTCTCAATCTTATTTGGGTGTTCTGCTGGATGACCTGGTTACAAAAGGAACCACAGAACCCTACCGGCTTTTTACTTCGAGGGCAGAATACCGCTTGTATCTGAGGCAGGATAATGCAGATGAAAGAATGATGCCTCTGGGATATAAACTGGGACTGGTAGATGATGTCAGGTGGCAGAGATATGTGGAAATAAAAAAAATCCACGATAGAGAATTGCTTTTTCTTAGAACGCATAATTCATCCAAAGGCAGCGAATTGAAAGAACCTACAAAACTGGCTAATATTTTAAAACGCCCAAAGATACACTTCGATGATCTGCAAAGATTCGGTTATCAGATTCCTTCCGATATTACAGAAAATATCAAAAACAAAATCAGCCTGGAAATAAAATATGAAGGATACTTGAATCGCCAACTGGCAGAGATAGATAAATTCAAAAAAATGGAGCATTCCGAGATACCTGCCGCTATAGATTATATGAAAATAGAATCCATCGCTTATGAAGCCCGTGAAAGATTGAACAAGATAAAGCCGATTTCCCTGGGACAGGCTTCACGGATATCTGGTGTGAACCATACGGATATTACAGCTTTGATGGTTTTTTTAAAGAAAAATAAACAAGGAGAAAACCGATGAGGAAGATATTCCCGGTTATTATAATTTTTTTCCTGCTTTCCGGTTGTGCTTCTCAGCAAAAAGAGCATTGGAAAAGTGAAGCAATTCACAAAATAGAAGCTGTCGAGCTTCCTGCATGGTTCTATGAACTACCGAAAACGGATGGTTGTGTGATCGGTATTTCACAGAAAAGTTTTGATGTGGAAGGGATGAAAGAATCTGCTCTACAGATGGCTGCCGTGATGAAAAGTCGTAATGAAGCTTCTTATTCGATCGATAAGTTTGCATCCACAACTTCAGAAAATATCGTTGAGGAAGGTAAGGCGAAGTTCAGGCTTAATGTGAGTGCTTCACCGGAAGTTACAAAAAGAATTTATGATTCGCTGCAACTGATCGACGAAGTATATTTTTATGATTTTTTTGTCGGGCTTTATTCTTTGAATGCCGATGAAATCCCAAAAGAGTACAAAAGAAAATATGTAGCAAATCTGCCTGACTGGTATGAAGAAGATGTACTAATAATAGAGGTAGACCGGATTATCAGCCATTCGAGTTCCAGTTCGTCGAACCTTGTTTCTGCATGGGAAAATGCAGCAGAAAAGGCAAGATTTGAAATTGCAAAATATATGGAAAAGGAAGTGCAGTCTGCCCTTATCAATGAAGATGAAAGAATAGAAAAAAAGATCACCCTGGAAACCAGGAAAAAATTAATACAAATGGAAATGACAAGGAGTTTTGTATCTTCGGAATTGAAAGATAACTTGAGAAGTTACAAAGTCATTATGGAATTAATGATAAAAATTTAGAGATAATATAAATATTCGTAAGTACCCGTTTATTTGTCAGAAAGTGTACTTTGAAGTGATTTTGCGGCAAAATACAAAGAAGAGGTTTAATAATGAAAGCTATTGCGATCATTCCTGCACGTTATGATTCGACAAGGTTTCCCGGAAAACCTTTAGTTAAACTTGGGACAAAATATATTATTCAGCATGTTTATGAACGTACATTTGGCAGTGGTTTATTTGATGATGTAATTGTAGGAACCGATGACCAACGTATTTTTGAAGCAGTAAATAAATTTGGCGGTAAAGTGATTCTCACCAGCAGGCAGCACGAAAGCGGAACCGACCGTATTGCCGAAGTATGTAAAAAATTGCCTTACCTGCACGATGTGGATATTGTGGTGAATGTTCAGGGAGATGAACCTTTTATTTCTGCAGAACCGCTGCAAAAATTGCTCTATGCTTTTGAAGATCCGAAAGTAGAAGTTGCTTCCCTGATGCACAGGCTCAGTAAAGATATTGAAAATCCGAATATTGTAAAGGTTGTCTGCGATAAAGATAATTTTGCTTTGTATTTTTCTCGTTCTGTTATTCCATTTAAACGCAGTGCCCACACACAATATTTTCAACATATCGGTGTTTATGCTTTCCGCAGAGAAGCACTTTTCAGATTTATTGAACTTCCAAAAGGAAAGTTGGAAGAAACAGAAAAACTGGAACAACTCCGCCTATTGGAAAATGGAATGAA
>JAIORR010000168.1 GCA_021108055.1 Candidatus Cloacimonadota bacterium | reverse complement strand
TTTAATGGATGATGATAATAATTTTGTAGAAATTGCACAAGTGGAATTACCAGTTTATTTTGATTATGGAAATATCTTTTTTTATAACAATACTGCCTATATTATCTATATAGATAATCTTGCAATTGTAGAGAATATTAATAATGAAAATATATGCTTTTCGAATGATATTTCAATTCCTACAATTAGTTCAAAGATTTATTTTTATCAAGACTTTATGTTTATATGTAATACCCATCAAGGGAACTCATATATATATAATTTAGATAACCCCATTAATCCAGTATTAGAATTAACCATTGAAAACAGTGGTATTATTGGCATAGACTATGATAATGATCTACTTTTTATGGGAACTTATTTATGTGAAGTATATGATCTTTCTACAATAAATTCAGGAATAATCAATCAGATAGATTCTTTTAGAAATTGGTCAAACTGCTGTAAGATAATCCCTTTTGAAAGAAACGAGAATAATTATCTAATATATTTGGAAGATACATCTTGTTCAATTTATCAATATAACAATGTTTCAAAATCTGAAGATATTGAAATATTATCTATCACACCTTCCCTCACCAACCACCCCAACCCCTTCAATCCGTCGGGAGCCGGACGCAGTCCTGCCACAACGATCTCGTTTAATCTCACCGCAGAGGACGCTGAGAACGCTGAGTTAATTATTTATAATATCAAAGGGCAGAAAGTAAAACAGCTTATCAGCAATTCAGCCAGTCAGCTCTCAGCGGGTCAGCATTCGGTGGTGTGGGATGGACGGGATGAGAATGGTAAACCAGTGTCATCAGGTGTTTATTTCTACAAACTGAAGACAGGTAAACAAGAGCTGACTCGTAAGATGCTTTTACTGAAATAGGATGCACTCTCCGAGTAAATTGCATTTACAGTTTGCATAGAGATCAAATCCCGCAAAGTAATTTTTTAAAAAGTAATTTGACACATTTCTAATAAAATATGAATTTACACCGAGTGTTAAATGGGAGGTTATAATGAAAAAGATCATATTTATCATATTAATTTCTGCAATTGCTATTATGCTGAATGCAGAGATTATTTCCAACGCATTCAAGCCAACTATGTTGATGCCTTCTTTTTTAAATTCGAACAATCTTTCCATGAATCATTCAGTATCTTTTTTCAGTGGAATATCATCAAATAAGCAGAGTTATTATCAATCTGTTTATACGAATCATCTGAAATATAAATTCAATTCGAAGTTGGACTTGAATGTTGATCTGAATTTCGTAAATTTTGGAACAGCAACATATAAAAGCGGAATTGAATTTGAAGGTAACAATGACAACACCAGCAAAATTCTTCCTGATTTTCAGTTAAATTACAGACCTTCGGAAAATATGAATATAATTATTGAGTACAAGCAATATGGTTCAAATAATTATTTCAGCAGGAATCGGTAGAATAAGCTTTTAAATATTATTTTCATAACGAATAAAGCCTTCTATTAATGGAAGGTTTTTTCATTATAGTTTTTGTTCAGGAAACTTAAATCCCTTCTTATAGAAGAGTTTCAAGCATGCATCGACTACTTCCGGATCGTATAATTTTCCTCTGTTTTTCTTTATTTCATCCAAAGCTACTTCGATTCCAAGTGACGGGCGATAGGGTCGATGTGAAGACATTGCTTCGATAACATCGGCAACACCGAGTATCCTTGCTCTGAAATTGATCTCCTTTCCTTTTAATCCTTGAGGATATGCAGAACCGTTATATCGTTCCTGATGCTGAAGAACAGTTTCGGCAACCGGCCAGGGGAACTCGATCGATTTCAGAATATCATAACCGGTGCGGGGGTGCATTTTTATCAGGTTGAATTCGGATTCTGTAAGCTTACTCGGTTTGCTCAAAATTTCGGCAGGAACATTTATTTTCCCGATATCATGTACTAACGCAGCAAAGTTAATTCCTTCTATCTGTTTTTCATCCATTCCCATTTCTTCTGCAATGGCTGTAGCCAATAATGCTACACGTCTCTGGTGACCGGCAGTGTATGGGTCTCTCATTTCTACAGCAGAGACCAATCCGTTGATGGTTTCTTCCAGGAGCCTTTTAAGTTTGGCGTAGCTTTCTTTTAGCTCTTCTTCAGCCTTTTTTATATTTGAAATATCGATCAATAAACCTGCTTCATAATTTTCCCCGTTATCTGTTTTTATCTCCACCATTCTGTCTTCAAGCCAGATATAAGTTCCGTTCTTTTTCTTAATTCTGAACCATAATGTCAAAAGTCCTTTTTCTCCACTTTTTATCCATTCGTTTGTTTTTTCTATAATATATTTTTTATCATCCGGATGGATAAAAGAGAGGAAATTATCTCTTATAGTTAATATTTCTTTTGGTGAATACCCAAGAAGATTGTAAATATTATTCGATATAAATCCATCATTTTTCAAGTTTTCATAAAGAATGATATTAGGAACGTGTTCGAATATCGTAGCCAGCCTTAACTGGGTTTTCTGAAGTTTTTCTTCAGCTTCTTTACGATAAGTAATATCTTCGGTGAGGATAACAACTTTATCAACATTTCCTTTTTCATCTTGAATAGCATAAAAATGATGAGATATCCATTTTTTTTGTTTGTTCTTCGAAGAAATTAATTTTAATTCGGGAATGTAGTATTCTCCTGCATTATTATAGACATCTCTGATTTTTTCTATATGCTCTTTAAGATAGACATCACGTTTACCGAAAACCAATTTGTCTCTTTTTTTCATATCTTTATTAAGATCATCAACTGTTTTATTCCAGATTTTCTGCCATTTTTTATTAGCCAGCAATAATGTTCCGTTCCTGTCTCTTGCAGTGATGCCGACAGGTGAATTATCAATAATGGCTCTATTTAATTGTTCACTTTTTCTCAAAGCTTCAACAGCACGTTTTCTATTTATCGCAATAGCTATCTGTTCGGAAATGAATTTTAAAATTTTCAGATCATTTTTTTTAAATGCAGCGGGGTCTTTGTAATTCTGAACTGCCATTGCTCCAATTATTCTGTCATCAATCTTCAATGGAACTCCGAGCCATATTTTACTCTTCCATTCCGCCTTCATTATCTTGCCTTCTTTTACTAATTTGTCTCTTTTTTCTATTGTAAGATATATTGGTTTTCCTGTTTTTATTACATAAGCTGTAATTCCTTTCTTAAGTTTTTGTGGTTGCGGTGTTTCTTCTGTATATTCGTCAACATAGAAAGGAGCAGATATAAGATTTGTATCCTTATCATAAAGAGCAATGTAGAAATTCGTTGTATCGATAATAGTACCCAACTGCTGATGTATTATCTTGAAAAGTTCATTCAGGTCTTTAGTCGTATTTACAGCATTTGCAATGTTATACAGTGCTGTTTGGGTTTGCTCTGCCTGTTTTCGTTCTGTGATATCGGTAATAATACCATCCTGAAATATCCATTTTTCATGATCGTCACTGATAGTTTTAATGCTTAATGAACACCAGAAAGATGTGTTATCTTTCTTAAGAAGTTCAGCTTCGTAATCCTGAACTTCACCATCTTTTTTCAAAATATCCATCAAAATTTTTCTTTGTTCCGGATTAGAATATAATTTAATTGCACGAACAAATCTGAGGTTTTCAATAGAGTTATATTTGAACATTTTAACCATTGCCTGGTTCACAGAAAGCAGTTCACCCTTTGGAGTTGCCCTGAATATTCCCACAGGAACGTTTTCACGTAATGTAGTATATCTTTTTTCGCTTTCATTTTTTGCTTTTTCTGCTTGATAACGTTCGTTTGTTTCATGCTGCAATTCCTCGAAAGTCTGAGCATTTTTTATAGCAGTTGTAGCATAATTTGCATAAGTATCTGCCAGAGAAAGATCTTCATCTGTAAAAGAAGGCCCGATGCGATTCAAACACATTGCTCCCAACACTTTATCTTTTGCAACGAAAGGTGTAACGATTATTCTTTCATCAGATATTTCCGGAGTTCCGGGTATCTGGAATCCATTTGTATTTTGATTTGCATTATTGAACATCAAACTTATCTTTGCTTTAACTGCTTTTCCGGTGAAACTGGAATCTACATCAAGGGTAGCGTTCATAATTTCTTTTTCATATTCGGGATCTATCACAACTTTAGGGATAAGAGTTTCTCCGTCTTTATCAAGAAGATAGATAGTACAACCATAAGAATTAAGGATATCCATGATCTCAGAAGCAATGCGTTTTAGAACTTCAGTTAAATCAAGACTGGAATTTATATACCTCGCATTCTTCAAAAGAAGTTCCTGCAAATGTGATTTTCTTTTAAGGGCTTTTTCTATTTGCTTACGTTCCTTGATCTGCATGTGAAGTTCTTTATTTGAAGTTGATAATTCAAAAGTTCTTTCTTTAACTCTTTGTTCCAGTTCGTCATGAGCTTTTTGAAGATCTTCTTTTGCTTTGTTTCTTTCAGTTAAATCACGAACCGTAGCCTGCAAAACATTTTTTCCTTTAAAATTAAAAGAGGTAAGCCAGACTTCAGCGGGAAAATCTTTTCCATTCTTTCTTCGATGTATCCATTCGAATTTTTTATAACCTTTTTCAAAAGCATCATTAATGTTTATATTTGCTGCAATTATTGAATTTTGTCCATCAGACTGAACAGGTGGAGAAATATCTGCTGGATGTATTTTTATAAATTCGTTCTTGTTGGAAAAATCGAACATATTTAATGTAGCTTTATTACAGTCGAAAAAACCATTCCTGTCGAGCATCATAACAGCATCGATAGAAGATTCAAAGAGTTTGCGATATTTCTCTTCACTATTTTTCAGTTCTTTTTGTGAATCGATCTGGTCTGAAAGATTTCTAAGAGAACCTATGATTTTTACTTTTTTATTTTTGTTGTCTTGAATCATTTTTGCAGTGATCGAACAAGTAACTGGAATTCCGTCTTTATCTTTTAAATTAATTCTGTAATCATTTACAAAACCATCTTTTATGATCTTTGTAAGAAGTATTTCTTTTTGATGTTCATCGGGAAAAAGATCCCAAACAGATTTGCCGATAAGGTCCTTTTGAGTGTAGCTGGAAGCATCCTCTATAGAAGGACTTACCTGTTTTATCGTACCATCAAAATCTGCTTCATAATAGACATCCTTAATGTTTTCGAATATCCTCTTGAAGTTTTCGATTGATTTTTTTAGTTTAACTCTTTCTTTCTTCTGTTCTGTGATGTCATTGAATATTCCGAAGGCACCAATATATTTATCATCATAGAATTTCGGGCTTGCGATCACGCTTATAAATCTTTTCTTACCGTCTCTCCGGGAGATTTCTACTTCATACCTCGAAGAGACATGTTTTTTTCTTTCTTTTGTCTGTAGAAGTATTTTTTCATATTCTTTTTTCGAGGTAAAATCGCTTAAATTCTTTCCTATGATTTCTTTGACTGTACAACCGAAAATCTTAGCAGCTTCTTTGTTCACGAAAGTAAAAGTTTCATTTTCATTAACGATGCTAATGCCTTCTTCGGTTGTTTCCACCAATGTTCTGAACTTCTCTTCACTTTCTTTAAGAGCTTTTTCTATTCGATTTTTATAGAAAGCCATTTCGATGGTTGCGATTAATTCTCTTTCCCTGAATGGTTTCAGCAAGTATCCAAAAGGTTCGGTTAATTTTGCTTGTTGAATTTTTTCATTATCAGCATAGGCAGTGATGAAGATAACGGGAATATTCAATTTGCGGATGTGTTTTGCAACATCGATCCCATCGATATCATCTTCAAGCAAGATGTCCATTAAAACAAGATCGGGGTTTTTCTTCTCTGATATCTTGATAGCTTCTTCACCGGAAGATACAACATCGATTACATTATAACCGTAATTATTTACGATCTTTTTTATATCTTCTGCAACAATTGTCTCATCTTCTACTATTAATATCTGCTTCTTTAACATCTTTCATTTTCCCTATATTTATTTATGAAAAACTTTGTTTCAGGTAAAAAAAAAAATTACAATTTCTGTCAAGTGATACTTATAATTTGAAATGTATATATAATTAAGAAGGAATCGAATAAATAATTATTGTATTAATTTCCAACAGTTAAATTCTTCATCAAGGATGAAAAGGCTACTATTCATTTTTTTGCACAGTTTTTCTTGCCGGAAATCGTCGAGAGTAACTCCATCATCATTAAAAATATTGCTGCTGACTACAGGTATTTCATTTTGTTTCAGGTCAGATTGAGATATAATATCCTTTGCAGTAAGCAGTCCTGTTACTGTAACAGACTCTCCGAAGAAGTTGTTCTTGATCTTGATGGTTCGGCTTTTTCCGGGAAGTATATTATTGATCTCTCTGGCGAATCCGGAAATAAAATTAAATGCAAGTGAACCGGTAATAAAAACCAGGTTGTTATCTATGCTTTCTATTTCTTTCAGGAATTTATCTTTATTTATTTTCCAATTTTCACTGAACATACGGAGCATTCCAATACCGTTCTCGAGTTGGGGATAATCATCGTAGAATGTATCTGCCGGGATATCTTTCCCTGCCAGAAGATATATTTCATCCGAACAATAAGTTCGAGAATATTTTGCAGAAATATCTAAAAGATCTTTTGCAAGTTTAGTATTTACTTTTGCGATTTTCGTTAGAGAGTTTCTGAATTTGGTCAATCCAACAGGCACGATCCCTACCGAAAGAACATTCAGGTCTGGTGAAGTGAGATGTTTTAAAGTACTGGCAAGTTCTTTGTCATCGTTCCATCCGGGGATGATCACTATCTGAGTGTGAAGAGATATTCCATTTTCTGAAAGAAATTTTAATTTTTCCAGAATATTAAAATCTTGTTTGTTGCGGAGCATTTTTCTATGAAGATCCGGATTCGTTGTGTGAACCGAGATATAAAGAGGACTTAATTTTTGTTCGATTATCCGCTTTAGATCTTTTTTTGAGAGGTTTGTTAAAGTGATAAAATTTCCGAAAGCAAAAGATAGTCTGAAATCATCATCTTTAATATAAAGACTTTTTCTAAAATTTGATGGCATTTGATCTACAAAACAAAAAACACAATCGTTTACACAAGTTCGGCATTTATGTGTTTCCGGTTCGATCCCAATTGGAATGTTCCAATCCTGTTGAATAACCGTATGCTTAAATTCGTCTGTCTGATTTTGAAAATTTATCGAAAGAGTCTCATCTGCTGAATAAAATTGAAGATCCAGAAAATCTGTTATGGGATGATCATTTATGGAAATTATCTTATCATTGGTTTGCAAACCGGCATCTTCTGCCAGGCTGTCCGGTTGTATTTTTGCGATCTTCAGCATCGACGATATTAGATGATTATTCGCTGCTGATGAAGGCAGACACGATCTTCAGCGAAGGAATTTCTTTGATTATCAGACTGAATGTCGAGGTGATAGGAACAGCCAGGATCATGCCTACAGGTCCCCACACCCAGAACCAGAATATCAATGCTATCAGAACGAAAAGAGGAGAGAGTTTCAAGCCTGTACCCATTATTTTTGGCTCGACAAAATTTCCCATTATCATTTGTGTAGAGATCAGGGCAATGGAAATAGCAATAAGCTGCCAGTTAAATCCGTACTGAATAAAACAGATAATTATAGGAAATGCAGAAGCTATGATCGAACCAAGATTTGGTATATAATTAAGGATAAATATCAGAATTCCGGAAATAACAACAAAATCGATTCCCAGAATTGCAATGAAAAGCATGCTGATAAGTCCGGTGACAAGGCTTATGATAGTTTTATTAACAATGTATGTTTTTACCGATTGCTCTATCTTCACCACCAGTTTTACCGAATGTTCCGTTTCATTTTTTGTCATAACTTTTTCAACTCGTTTTACCATCTTGGTTCGTTCAAGAACGATGAATATCATAAAGGCGACCGTGAGAAGCAACTTTATCAGGAAGTCGATAAAAGTTCCCATTGTTCCAGATATTATCTTAGAGAGTGAAAATTTTTGTGCAAGTTCAAACCAGTTGACTTTATTTTTTAGATAATCTGTAACTTTTTCTACCGGTATTTCAAATGTTATTATAAAATTCTGAAACATCTCTGTTATCTTCTGCTCGTATTTTGGAAATTCGGTTACGAAAGAAGAAATGCTTGTATAAACAACTGTCCCCATCAATGTGAACGTGACAAGTATGATTATCACCATCACAAGGATCGCTATTCCTACAGGTATTCTTTTGCTTTGCAGGAAACGGTTCAACGGCTGGAACATAAAGGAAAGAAATATAGCAAAAGTTAATGGAATAAATATGGTTTTCAATTCTTTGAGGATGAAAACAACGATCGCTAATGCGATCATACCCAGAAATATTTTTATAGTATCAAGATCTTTCATTTTTTTCTCCCTTTATATGATAAAGGAAAGGATTCTGCATAATTATTCAGAATTCATTCACGAAGGAATATGAAAAACAGGAATCTTTTATGTCAACAACAAAAGCAGATTTATTTCAGGATCAATGTTTTATTAAACTGTTTTTTCCCGTTTACTTTCAGATCGTAAACATAAATTCCGCTTGGTAAAGGAATGCCTTTTTTATCTTTTCCGTTCCAGAATATTGTATGAATCCCTTTGTCGAATGTCTGGTCGGAGATCAATTCTTTTACAAGTTGTCCTTTGCAATTGAAAATCTGAAGTTCAACAGGTGAATTTTCATTTAGAGAAAATTCTATCGTAGTTCCCGAATTTCCTCCTGTTCCGGGAATAAAAGGATTGGGATAATTAAGAAGTGAACTTAAAGAATGTGCAGGTTCGGTTTGCCCGATATCGACTGTCTGAACTCCGGAACGATAAACATAGCTTACATCATAATCGTACAAAGACATATTGTAGCGAGAAATCACGAATATCCGTTCAGTTCCAAGGTAACCATAACAAAAACAGTAGTACCAATATGATGAATTTCCGTTATACTGAACCTGTATTTGACCTGTTGAAATATCTCTGAGGAAAACAGAAAAATTACCGCCTGTATTTGTCTGATACAGAACTTCGATGTTATCATCGTCATCGAAATCTCTGGCTGCACCATAAAGCCAGTTTACGTTGTTTTGATGAGTACCCAGATCGAAAGTAGTGACTTCTGTGAAATCATCTTCATAGATCTTGAATTGATTGCCGACTTTTCCGATCAGCCATCTCTGATTTGGAGCAGATTCAAATAATGCAGCCTGGCCTGTAACTGTCATTTCCAATTGTTGAGCAAATGCAAAAAAGCTGCACAAAAGCAGCATAACAACACATATCTTTTTCATTTTCTATTATCCTCTATTTATTGCAGAAATCATTATTTACCTAACTTCTTTAATCTTTCCAATCTTTCCGGTTCATTTGTTTTGAGCCATTCATCTTTATAAAGGTATTCATAAGCGAGTTTGAAATATTTTTTTGCTTCAGATCGATTATTTTTTATCAGGTAGAGTTCTGCCAGCTCTTCAAAGACATAGCCATCCGGTTCGAGCTGTTTCTCTTCAAATTCCTGAAGTAGTTCATTCTGGATATTCAACGCTTCATCATATTTTTCCAAAGAACGCAGACATCTTCCCACTGTCCATTTAGCTATCTGTGTTGCCTGTTCGTTGAATTGATTTTTTCTCCACTCATATCCTTTCCGGAACAAATCCAGTGCTTTCTCATATTCTTTCAGATCGTGATAAGTCCAGCCAATATTGTGATAAAGAGCACCCACCCAGCCTTTTACTCTTTGGTCTTTCGTTCTTTCTGCTACTTCTAAGGCTTTAAGATTCCACTCAATTTGCTTTTCAGGCGGCTCGATAATTCCCATCATATGGGCGGCATCGATAGAATGGAAATCGAGATGATTATCCACACCATAGTTCCAGGATTCCAGAAATAATGTTCCGGCTTTCTCAGGGTTACCTGATGAATTATAGACTCTTCCTCGTTCCAGCAGGTATCTCATTTTTGCCACTTTCAGATCGGTTGTGAGCATACTGTCAACCTCATCCAGGGTTTTATGAGCTTCTTCAAATTTTCCCTGCTTTCCCTGCGCCCTGGCGATTTGAGTTAAAAGTTCTGCATGATAACCTATATCATAAGTAAATTCCGGGGAATCTTTGAGCAAGGGCAGAATTTCTGCGAATTTAATTTCAGTAGAATCGGGATGCTGATAATCCCACATGGCATCGAAGTTGGGGAGAGGGTTAATGCCTGTTTCAGACCTCTTTTCCATAGAACATCCCCCAATAATTCCGAGAATAAAAAAGACAAATAGTAACTTTTTCATCAGGACTCCTTGAACAAATTAATTAAAGACAAAGATAAGTGTATATAAAAAAGGCAAGCGGCATTCAATTGAATACCGCTTGTATATTTAACTTACCTTAACAAATTAGTCGAATGATAGAGTGAAAGATAATCTTAAATTTCGATAGAACTCTGCATCCAGTAGTGAATTATCTGCAAAACCAAAATAACCTAACAGGTCTATCTGCAATCTGTCTGTAGGATTGAATCCAAGACCATAATAGAAATCTGTATCGCTGTAGGCTGAATTTCTGTGTTCACTGATAGATTCATAAATATTATCTTCTATCAAGACATCATTTGTTCCATCACCATATTCTGATAGAGTTGTAAACGGTACGGGAGTACCTGTAATTTGAATGGCATCATTTGCATTTGAGAACACATTCCTGAAAATAGCACCGAATCTTCCAGCCCATTTATTGTTGTTTGTGAATTTATATTCGATACCAACAGGAAGGGTCAGAACTGTCTGGTCGAATTCATAAGTTCTATCGCCAGTCATACTGCAGGTTTCTGTGATCGTGTAGTCAGCAGCAGTTGCTTCTTCATCGAGGACTTCAAAGTCTTCAATGTTTTCCATTGATTCGGTATAATCTGTTTCACGTTTAGATTGATTATAGGTCAATGAACCGCCGATTCCAAAATAAACCTTTTCATCTAAAGGAATATTTACTTTACCTTTGATAATATATCCGAAAGTTTCGTTTGTTCCATCATTGGTTATATTTTCTGTTTCTGTGAATGTTTCAATGTAATCTACATTGAGTGAATCTTCTGGATCGAGAAATTTTTCAGTATAGGTCCCGATCGTTTTTTCCGAATCTGTGTAATCAAATGAACCGAAATTTACTCCAGCACCAATTTTCCAGTATCCATCATTTTTTCTTTCTGTTGCCTGGTTGAAAGTTTTTCTGATAGAACCACCGATCGCAAAGGAACTTCCTATTTCTTCATCGATCAGTTCAAAGGTTTGCTGTTCGGTTTCGTAATTTTCTAAGCCTGCTATATCCTGATCGAACTCATCTATTCTAAATTCTTCAATTTCATCTTCATTCCAGGATGAATTTGATGAATTATAGTTCACGTCACCGCGAATTTCATATCCATTTACATCCGGTAGAAGCACTGAACCTAAAAAATCGAATGTAGAATATTCGTTAGTATAATCTTCATCTTCAAAACCATCCATTGTCATATCAACAAAATCCTCTATGATATTACGATGAGTGAAATCAAGGTTATAATCCAAATAATGGTCATAACAAGATTGGGAATATTTAATTCTGCCGCCGATCACGGCTGAACCAAGATCATAAGTATGATTAAGGATGAAATTAATAGAACTCATTTCGGTGAAATCACTTTCTTCCTGTGATATCTTTGTGAGTGAATCATAAATATCATCACCACTGGTATCTTCATATGCAGTAAATTCGTCGATCAATGTTCCCGACCCAAAGATGTCATCATATCCGTCCAGATCGGAGTCGATACTTACATCATTGGAATTCTTCGAATTCTCAAATTCAATTAAAATGGCACGCCATAAATTTTCGACGAGAGGACACTTACCGGAGAATCCGATAAGATATGTATCGTCGGTTACATTATCAAACACATTTTCATTGGAAGATGTCAGGTTACTCAGGTTTGTATAAAGTCTGCTTCCTTTAACGAATTTCAATTCGATAGGATCATAAATAAGATCGAGGTCATCGTCTATAACACTTCCCAATGCCCTGTTTCTGAAAGAAAGAGTTTGGGCATTTGCCACACTCATAATTCCAACAATAAAGATCACGGTTAAGATTATTATTTTTTTCATTTTTTTCTCCTTCTTCAGTCGATCAGTATTTCAACCTGATTAGATTGCTGTGTGAAATCAGGTCCGATAGTTTCAATGTAATACGTAGCATTTGTGCTGTCTTCGAAGTCGTATGTATCATAGTATTCATAATACATAGAATCGATCGCAGCGATCTGGGAAAAACTTCCTGCTTCGATTTTCCGGTAGATATTGAATTCACTGTCGAAAGTAGCATTATCTACCCATTCGATCAAGACACTGTCTCCAACCACCTGAAGATTAGTTAGAACAGGGGGATTTCCATCCGGGTTAGTTAACGTCAATTGTTCAATTCCGATTGGATCTTTTTCCGAGCAAGCCCAGAAAAGAAATGCTGCAATTAGAATAAACAGAATGATCACAACTTTGTTTTTTTTCATTTTCCCTCCTATTAGGAATTTTTGTTTGATTTACAATTTCTATAATAAAATTTATCAGAACTGATAAAAATTTAAATATAACAATATTGTCAATTTAAAAAACTTTGGGAACAAATATTCCAACTACATATTATGCATTTATATGTAGAACATGAATTAGTTTTTTCAGCAACTCCGGTTTTTCTTTCAGGTCAGAAGATTCCAGGAATTTCCGACGCTGCTTGAATCTGTTTTTCAGAAGCTCGATATAATTTTTTACGTTTTGTCTTTTATGAGGGTCATATTTATCATAAAATCCGGGGAGTAACATTTCCAGTGAATCTTTTGTGGGGATCATCGCACCTGGAAGCAGACTCCAGTCATGCCATTCAATCTGATCTGTAAGGATCTCTGTTTGCAGGGTCAATGAATCCTGAAGTGCAATATCTTCAATATCCGTATCGGAAGATCTCCAGTATCCTGCAGAATTGAATGAATAGCAATCTGCACCATTTTCGATAACCTTGATGAAAGATTCAATATCTTTATAGAGTTCATAAACTCGAAACGGATTTGCGAACGGTTCAAAGACTAATTTCTGCAATTCTTCTTCTGTTACGTTTTCCGCTCTATTTCTTCTGGTTACCAGAGCCGCACCCATAGCCACAGCCAGGGTAGTGTCTTTTAATTTTAATATTGGAGGTAGGGAAGTGTCTTTCATCAACCACGCTAATGCTTTTGGGAAACTGCATCTATTTACCCATTTTCCCAGGAGGTCTCTATCCAGAAGACTTCGTCCATTTGCCTGACGGATATCAAGTCCCACGGGAATGACCTTTCCATTAATATTTATTGAAGCATGATTCATCAGCGAAATACAATATTTCCAGTCCGGGTGGTCGATATCACGGCTGTCCGTTTTATCAAAAAGCGATGGTTCCCACACACGGCAGACCTTATTTTCTGTATCTATCTGGAATGCATCATCATGCAGAACCACTTTTTTAAAGCCTTTTGGCATTGTTCCATTATTATCAGCGGAATTAGTATGAGAAGATTTTCCTGTTCCGGAAAGACCGTAGAATGCTATCGATCTCTTTTTGAGAGAATGAAATTTATCATCTTCGCATTTTGAAAAGTCGATTTCTTTGATACCACCGTGACAGGCAGCCATTCCCAGTCTCATACCGGAAGTCCAGGCAAGGGTTAAAGTTCCCTTTTTTCTTTCTCCGAAATATCTCATCCCAAGATTGAATATAACATTGTGCTTTTCATCGACCATAGCAAGCTGCGGTGCATTAATATTTGTATAATAGGGATCATCACAAGTCCAATTATTATAAGCCACGATAATTATATCTTGTATGGGAAGTTTTTTACTTTTTTTATATTCATCTTTTAGATAGTCGAAAGGAGTGAAATTGCAAAGCCAGTTGAAAACATTTGCAGCATCAGATTCAGTTGTGACAACAGTACCTTTGAGCATCAGGTCTTTATCGAGACCGATAATCGCTTCTGCTTTTATAAGTTTATTTTGTTCTAATTGAAATACAGCTTCCCTGAGATCACCTTCCACTTTCCTCTTCTCGATTTCCGGTATTCTGTTATAAAAAACACGTGCCTGAGCTGTTCTTCCGATTATCTTTCCGTGACAATCATTAATAACTTTAGCTCCTGCAGGTAAGTTGTGTTTTTTTGCAAATGGAGGATAGATCAATAGGTCTGTTTCGGAAATACCGGGTTGTTTAAGAGCAAGTTCATAGGCTTCTGAGATAGAGATTTTCCTTACTTTTGGATTTGACATTACCGTTTCTGCTATAGCTCTGATCCTGGAAATATCTTTCAGATTTCCATAATATTCATAACTTGATTGACTTGCCATTATACCTCCAATTTCAACATTAATATTTTAAAACTGATTTTAACGCGAAAAAAAAAGCAGCGTTATGCTGCTTTGTATGGATGTTTATTGTTTAGATCCTTTCGGAATATACACTAACGAATTTTTTCCCGGCTTTTTTTGTTTCAAATTTAACGAATCCGTCTATAAGACTAAAAATGGTATAATCTTTTCCGAGTCCTACATTTGAACCTGTATGAAATTTTGTACCTCTTTGACGAATCAGGATATTTCCTGCTTGCACTTGTTCGCCACCATATTTTTTTACACCGAGATATTGAGGATTGCTATCTCTTCCGTTCTTACTGCTGCCAACGCCTTTTTTATGTGCCATAATAATTTCCTAATTTATAATATCTTTAATTTTGATTTCAGTATAATTTTGTCTGTGACCTTGCTTTTTCTCATATCCTTTTCTTCTTTTCTTTTTGAAGACTATGATCTTTTTATCTTTCAGGTGACTTACAACCTCTGCAATGATTTTAGCGTTCTTTACAGTAGGTTTCCCGATAACGGTATCTTTATCTTTCTGTAAAAGCAAAACCCGATCTATCTCAAATTCGGTTCCTATTTCATATTGATTTAGGTAAGGAACTTTTATAGTTTGATCTTTTTCAACTTTAAATTGAGTTCCTTTGAAATCAACTATTGCGTACATTCTTTCTCCTTTCTGCCAACCAATTCACTTATAATGAACACCTAAAAAATTTTGAGGGGTTTTTCTTGTCAAGAATTATATGTTTCTGTTAATTCGATATTGTTTTTTGAAGAGAAAACCTTGAATTTATCAAATTTTATCTGATTATCAATAACGAATTCAAGATTGTTTTTTATATCGCTGAAAATCTCAGGATTTTCTTTAATATAATTTTTAACATTTTTATGAACAATGATCCTGAGGGGTTCTTTCTTTATAAAATATTTTGCTCTTTGCAACCAGCGTGATATGTGTACTGTTACCGAATCTCTGGACAATAATCTTCCTGTTCCATTACAGTAGGGACATTGTTCGGAATAAGTAAGCAGCAAACTCGGGCGTGTTCTTTTCCTGGAAATTTCAACAAGCCCGAGTGGGCTGAAAGGGAAGACTTTATTTCTTGCTCGATCGTGTTTCAGGGAATTTTTTAAAACAGAGAAAACTTTATTTTTACTAATTTCTTTTTTCATATCGATAAAATCGATGACCATGATTCCACATAAATCTCTCAGTCGAATCTGGCGGGCTGATTCGTATGCTGCTTCGATGTTGGTTTTTTCGATAGTATCATCGTAATTATCTACGCCGGTAAAGCTGCCTGTGTTCACATCTATTGCTACAAGAGCTTCTGTCTGCTGGATCGTGATATTTCCGCCACTGGGAAGCATGACTTTAGAGTTGAAGATGGTTTCAATTTCTTTTTCTATTCCATAAGCATCAAAGATGGGGGAGTCTTCCTGGTAAAGTTCGATGCGTTCTACAAGCTCGGGAGTTATTTGTTTAAGGCGGGAAATTATTTTATTTTTTATTTTTTTATCATCTATCACCAATCTGTCAACCGACGAACTGAAAAGGTCTCGAATAAGTGAAAATGAAAGGTCGTTCTCATCGTATATACAAGCCGGAGCTTTTGCATGTTTGATTTGCTTTTCAATTAATTTCCACGTTTTTTCCAATCCTGTATATTCCTGTTCGAAATCTTCTTCACTTATTTTTTCTGTATCGGTTCTTACGATTAATCCTACACTTGATTCTTTCAATTTCTCGAGTATTGTTTTAATCCTTTTCTTTTCGGCAGTTGATGAAATTTTTCGTGAGATGGCAATTTTCTCTGAATTCGGCATATAAACCAGAAATTTGCCAGGAAGAGATAACTTGCTCGTTACTCTTGCTCCTTTTTTACCAAGAGGATCTTTTTTTACCTGTACAGTGATTTCATCTCCTACAGATAATACCTTTGAAATATTGGAAGAATCTTTCTTTAGAAGTGATTTTTTCTTAATTCCTTTTATATGATCCGGAGAAATATCTTTGAAATGAAGAAATGCTGTCCGGGACAAACCGATATCGACAAATGCCGCTCCCATACCTGGAAGAACATTTCTTATGATTCCTTTGTATATATTACTGACAAGCAATTGACTTTCTTTTTTTTCTGCAAATAATTCTACTAATTTATTATCTTCCAGAATAGCTATTCGTTTCTCGAACGAAAGAACGTTCACAATAATTTCACAAAACATTTAATTTCCTTTTTTATGGTTTTTTAAATGTTTTAGAGAGAAAAAAACGTCAAGTATTTTCTTGCACCTTTTTTCTTGACACCGTAAGTTAGGTTAAAATTATTTGCAACTAATGTTGCGAGGTGGAGCAGTCTGGTAGCTCGTCGGGCTCATAACCCGAAGGTCGCAGGTTCAAATCCTGCCCTCGCTACCATTTTTTTTATAGAGTGTAAAAGAGATTTCATTTTGAGTTGGACTCATATCCGGCGGTTGCCGGACGCAGGCTTGTGCGCCTTGTGCGTATTCAAATCCTGCCCTCGCTACCATTTTTTTTATAGAGTGTAAAAGAGATTTCATTTTGAGTTGGACTCATATCCGTTAGTTGCCGGTCGCAGGCTTGTATGCCTTGTGCGTATTCAAATACTGTTTGATAAACAAATAAATAATAGATGTGATAAATTCAGGGCGGCGTAGCTCAGTCGGTTAGAGCATCGGAATCATAATCCGAGTGTCCGGGGTTCGAGTCCCTGCGCCGC
>JAIORR010000045.1 GCA_021108055.1 Candidatus Cloacimonadota bacterium | reverse complement strand
GTTCTTTACTGCGGAAATAAGGTACAACCTGCTCTGACTGAGTTCAAAATGATTGCTGTCGACGATCTTGCATTTTGCATAATATCTGTGGAACATGCCGGCAAGGTCGTGAACATATCCTGCTAATCGATGTGGTTCTCTGCTTTCCGCACAGGCGATAAGAAGCTCAGGAAATTCGAGCATTTTTTTTATTAAAGAAAGTTCATCGTTCTTATTCAATTTTTTCAGGTTTTTTATCTCGAATTCTTTCAGTGATATTTTTTCTTTTTTGGCTTTCTTTAAGATGCTGTTTATCCTGGCATGAGCATACTGGCAATAGAAAACAGGATTCTCATTAGATTTTTTCTTTGCCAGTTCAAGGTCAAAATTCAAATGAGCATTAGGTTTACGGTCTATAAAGAAATATCGAGCAGCATCTTTTCCCACTTCATCGATGAGGTCGTTCAGGGTAACTATTTTACCCGCTCTTTTAGACATTTTAACCATTTCACCTTCCTCGATCAGGTTTATATGTTGCAGGTAAACTACTTCCAGTTTATCGATATTAAGCCCAAGAGCAAGGATCGCTGCTCTGAGTTTGGAAACATGCCCATGATGATCGGGACCCAGAACATCGATGATGATATCAAATCCTCTCTGGTATTTCGTGAGATGATAAGCGATATCCGGAACAAGATAGGTGGGATTTCCATCTGTTTTGATAAGAACGCGGTCTTTTTCATCTCCGAATTGAGTAGAAGAGAACCAGATTGCATCGTCTTTTTCGTATGTACAGTTAGCTTCTGCCAGATAGCTGAGGGCTTCTTCCAGTATTCCTTCCAGTCTTAGTTTTTTTTCTGACATCCAGTTATCGAATTTTACATCGAATTTTTCCAGACTTTCAACCTGCATTTTATGTATTTCATCCAATGCAAAATTTTTCATTCTTTCCAGTCTTTCTTCTTCTGCAATATGGAAAAGCTTCGAGCCATCGACAGTATTCAGGTTTACTGCAAGTTCTTTGATATAATCACCATGATATGCTTCTATCGGGAAATCTTCTATTTTCTCACCATGCAGCTCCCTGTATCGTAATTCCAGAGATTCTGCCAGAATATCTACCTGATTACCTGCATCGTTTACATAAAATTCCCGGAATGCTTCGAAACCTGTAAAAGTCATTATCCTGTATAAAGAATCGCCATATGCACCTGCACGAGCACTGACTACATTGAGTGGACCTGTTGGGTTGGCACTGATGAATTCCAATAGAACTTTTTTACCTTTGCCGTAATCAGAAGAACCGAACGTCTTTTTAGCTTTGATGATCTTCATAAGAGCATCATGATAAATGCTGTTTGATAATTTGAAATTCAAAAAACCCGGTCCGGCTATTTCTACAGAACGATAGCTGCGTTTCCTGCTGAGAGTATCGGCTATTTTTTCTGCCATTTCACGTGGTTTCAGTTTATTCATCTTAGCGCTTATGAGTGCTACATTTGTAGAGAAATCACCGTGTTCGATATTGTTTGGAACTTCAACCAGAAAATCTTTATTGTATTTCAGTCCAAGTTGATCCAGACATCCGATAATATGCGAGTAGATTTTATTTTTCATCGGAAGCAGTCTCTATATTTTTTTTTATTTCGGGAGAGATTTTATACAGATCGTCGAGATTATAATATTTTCTTGTTTCTTCATCGAAAATATGAACGATAATATCTGCAAGGTCCAGCAATATCCATTTCGCATTATTCAGTCCTTCTACGGATAGAATTTCAATATTGTTTTCTTTTGCCTTTTGGATAATATTATTTGCGATTGCCTGAATGTGCAATCCGGCGGTTCCATGACAGATGATTATCGAATCTGTGAAATCAGATTTTCCTTTTACATCCAGATGAATAATATCTTCTGCTTTTTTTTCTTGTGCCCAGTTGATTATATTTTTAACATTCTCTTTTCGTTCAGCTTTCATATTTTCCTACTAAGATCAATTAAAATATTTTCTGTAATCTTTTCCCAGAATGATCTGGAATTCTTCTATCGTATTTGCATCGAGCGCAAATATTTTTCTTTGAATTCCTGTTGTTTTCATTAAATGATCTAATTTTTTTTCATCATATTTTTTTATAACAATGATAGACTTGCCATAAATAAACATATCATTATCTGCATTTTTCCAGGAAATAATATCCAGATTACAATTACTTTTATTTATTAGGTATTCTTTAGCTTCTTTTGCTGCATCGTCTATTCCACAGCCATTCAAGATCGAAATTTTAATGACAGGCATTGATTCATCTTCTGCTGTTGGTTCCGCATTTCCAACTTTAAAGAACAAATATGAAAAACACAAAAGAACTATCAATGCTGTGATGATAATTGCTAATGAATTCTTTTTAATGCGGGACAAATTATTTTTCGACCCTTTCATTGTCAAATTGTTCCTTTAGTTGTTTATAAGCTTTTTCAAATGATTCGGGAATGACACGTGTTCCGGCTGTAGTCGTCATAAAATTTACGTCTCCGGACCATCTGGGAACGATATGAACATGTAGATGATCATCTATTCCCGCACCAGCAGATTTTCCAAGATTAAGTCCGATATTCAAGCCATCGGGGGAATAAACTTTTTTTAAAACCTTTTCACAAAGCCGGACAGTTTCAAACAGGTTGCAGATTTCATCTGTCGAGAGATCATTAAGTTCTGAAGCATGCTTATTCGGAACAACCATCAGGTGTCCGTTGTTGTATGGGAAAGCATTCATTATCACAAAACTGTTCTTACTTCTATAGAGGATAAGATGTTTTTCATCATGTTCTGCTGAAGGTTTCAAACAGAAAATACATTCTTTTTCTTTTTTTGAAAGAATGTATTTTATTCTCCACGGGGAATATAAAATATCTTTCATAGTTTTTTTCCTTATCTTTTAAAGAACTCTTTTTCGAGGTTAACAAGCTGTTCTTTAGAATTGACACCGGATGCTTCCGTCATATCTTCCAGTAGAACCGATGTAACAAGATTGCCGCTATTATTAAGTATCTCAAGCGTATCGGTGAGGTAATATTCATTCTGTTTGTTGTTGCTATTTATTTGATTAAGCGACCAAAAAAGGCTCTGAGCATCGAAACAATAGATTCCGGTATTTATTTCCATTATTGCCTTTTGCTCGGCTGTAGCGTCTTTATATTCAATTATTTGTTTGATATTACCACTTTCGTTCCTCACTATTCTGCCGTATTTTAATGCGTCGTTCATCACAGCGGTAAGTACGGTGCAGGTTGCGTTAACTTCCAAATGATGAGCCAACATTTTTTCCAGCGTCTGATAACGAAGAAGAGGAACATCACCGCAAAGGATGAAAACATTTCCATCAAAATTCTGAAAGAGCTCTTTTGTTACCATTACTGCATGACCCGTTCCATTCTGTTCTTTCTGTTCCACGAATTTGATCTTCCTGTTTTTGGGAACGGTATCTATAACGATATCCTTTTTATAACCAACAACGACGATAATGATGTCGCTGTTTATTTTATCTGCTGTTTCTATTACACGATTTATCATTGGTTTTCCTGCAAGTTCAAAGACCACTTTCGGATTATCGGATTTCATCCGTTTTCCTTTTCCGGCTGCTAAAATAATAGTTGCGAGTTGTTTCATTTAAGCTCCATAAAAATATCTTTCATTCTCTTTTTTAGAACGGGATGTTCGAAATCAGGGCAAATTTCATTTAGAGATCTCATAACAAATTCTCTTCTGTGAAGTTCGGTATGCGGAATAGTTATGTAGCCTTCATCGATTACCTGCTTTCCATAGAAAAGAATATCGATGTCGATAATTCTCGGTTCCCATTTTCTGGTTCGTATTCTACCCATATTGAATTCGATATTAAGGCAGGTTTTCAATAATATCACAGCATCGAGATCGGTTTCTATCTTCAGGGCACAATTCAGGAATTTGGGTTGATTTATATTGCCGATGGGTTCTGTTTCGATGATTGTACTTTCTTTCAAAACGTTAATTCTCGGATTTGAACTCAAATAAGATATTGCTTTACGAATTTCTTCTTTTCTATCTCCCATATTAGAACCAAGTCCAAGATAACACATCATAATTTTTCTCTCTCCATTTCTACTTCCACAGAACCTATCGAACCATTGATCGGAACAGAAGGTTTCTTGATCTTTACATTTGCCCGGATTATTGTTGGGAATTCATTCATTATAGATTTCAGGATAGTATTTGCGCATACTTCGAGAAGATAAAATTCTTTTTTTTCGAGTGTATTCCTGATGATAGCGTAAACTTTTGTATAATCGATCGTATCTTCGAGGTGCTTTATTTTATTGTCGTGCTTGGAATCCGATTCATAAGAAAAATTTACAATAAACCGCTGACCTAGTTTTCTCTCTTCCGGATGAACTCCATGATAACCGTAAAATACCATTTCATTTAAATGAATTTTCATTGCAAATCCTTTTCTTTATTTTATAAAACCATCTCGCTATTGTATGTTAAACATATTTAACAGTACTATACTGCGTTATTTTTCGATTTTTTTCAGAATCTCGAATTTGATCTTATTTCCATACTTTTTATCAAAAAAATAAATAATAATTCCACTTAATAATAATCCAAGGAATGACGATAATATGGAAAAATTTTCATTAAAATTTAAAAGAAATTTCCCAATCACATAAAAAAATATCATACTTAAGATCGGGTATATAAAAACAATAAAAGAAGATAATATCCTTATCCCAGGAGAAACAGCGACCATCACGGTATCCCCGATATTTAACTTCATGTTTGTTTTAATTTTATGAACGATATTTTTATCGTTTCCATGACACAACATTCTTAATCCACAATTATCACACGATGTTGTTTTCACCATTTCGATAAGAATATAATCATTGCGGATTTCCTTAACGATAGCCGTATCTTCAATGTTTTCCATATGTTCAGGAAAGCTCCTTTATCTTCTTAATTATCAGTGAAGTTGATATTTGCTCAATAAATGAAAGGCTCTTAACCTGTCCGTTATATGAAAGAACAATATCAGAACCTACTATTTCCTCCACCTTCCAATCTCCGCCTTTCACAAGAATATCCGGCTTGATGTGTTTTATCAGGTTGAGTGGCGTATCTTCTTGAAATATAACCACATAATCAACCGAAGATAATCCGCCTAATACAACTGCTCTATCTGTTTGTGAATTTATTGGTCTTTCTTTTCCTTTAAGTCTTTTGATAGAATCATCGCTATTCAATCCGATAATCAAAATATCACCAAGTTCTTTTGCTTCCTGCAGGTATTTTATATGACCGGCATGAAGAATATCAAAGCATCCATTCGTAAAAACGATTTTTTTCCCTTTCTGTTTTTGCTTATTTACGATAATGGATATTTCATCCCATGTTTTTAATTTCATTTTTTCCTCAACGGATAATTGCCATCGAAACATGCATAGCAGTAATCTTGCGGTTTGGATACTGCTTTTCTAAGGTTATCTATAGAAAGATATTTTAATGAATCCGAATCTGTGAATTCTTTAATTTCTTCAATGGATTTGTTATTGGCGATCAATTCCTTGCGGGTTGGTGTGTCTATCCCATAATAGCAGGAAAACTTAACAGGCGGAGATCCGATTCTCAGATGAACTTCGGAAGCTCCTCCGTTTTTTATCAGTTTCACTATTTTTCGTATAGTTGTACCACGAACGATAGAATCATCTATCAGAACCACTTTCTTCCCATCGAAGAAATTCGGCAGAATATTGAATTTCTGATAAACGCTTTCGTCACGTATTGTTTGTTCCGGTTTGATAAAAGTTCTTCCCACATAATGATTTCTAATTAATCCCATTTCGAAAGGAACGTTTTTCTGTTTTGCATATCCCAGTGCGATAAAATTTGCAGAATCAGGTACAGGAACAACTATATCCGGTTCTATCTCATCAGATTCAGCGAGGAGTGCACCTATCCGCTGGCGGACTTTGTAAACACTCTCACCGAAAATAAAACTATCAGGACGGGAAAAATAAATATACTCAAAAATGCAGTGTTTATTTGTTGTTGAATCACGATATTCTGCAGGATTATTTTTTATGGAATTATAACCATCTTTATTTACAACAATTATCTCTGCGGGTTCAACTTCCTTTTGCCAATCCATATAAAGAATATCGAGAGCACAACTCTCGGAAGCAACTACCAGTGTTCCTTCTTTTGTTTTGCCGTAATTCATAGGGCGGATACCATAGGGATCACGAAAAAGATACATCTCTTTTTTAGTGGAAAGGATGGTGGAAAAAGCTCCTTTAACGTTTATCATCAATTTTCTGATGGCATCGATAATATCGAGTCCTTCTTTTTCTACATTATAGACAATGAATTTCAAAAGAAGTTCTCCATCATTACTACTGGCGAAGTAAACTCCTTTGCTTTCCAATTCCTGTCTCAGTTCGCCATAATTAATAATATCTCCATTACTGACGAGGGCATAGGAAGGACCGGAAAGGGTTTCTACGATGTGTGGCTGAGAATTATACACAGATGAAGTCCCACATGTAGGATATCGAACATGACCGATAGCGATATTACCTTTTAGATTCTTGATCTTTTCCGATGTGAAAACATCTTTAACTAAGCCCATCTTTTTTCGAAGTTTGATGGTAACGCCATTATTAACAGCCATTCCACAGCTTTCCTGTCCACGATGTTGCTCGGCAAAAAGACCCAGAGTTGCCATTTCTACCGCTCTTTCATTATTAAAGATGCCAATAATTCCACACATCAAATTCTCCTTAATCTCAAATTATTGAGTATCCAATTCTCTTAACCGACCAATACCTACAAATTCCCATCAATACCAATCAATATCTACCAATACCTATTTCTTCTTGAAACTTATTCTATTCTCATTACCATCGATAATTCTTTTAATATTTGCTTTATGCCGGACGATAATAAAAACAGTGATGAAAAAAATGAATATCAACAGTTCTTTATCTTCAAATGAATTTCTTATATTTATAATAAGCTCTATTACGAGAAGCGTCACAGCCGCAAGCATAGATCCCAGGGAGACATATTTGCTAATCCAAACTGTTATCACAAAAACTAATAAAGCAATTCCTAAAGCGACAGGAGTTAAAGCGATAAAAACACCAGCCGCAGTGGCTACACCTTTTCCACCTTTGAATTTCAGGAAAATGGTAAAAATATGACCGGAAATAGCAAAAAGTCCGATCAATATCAATGCCAGGTTTGAAGGATCAGATATAAGTATTTTTCCAAGTTGAACAGCAAAAAATCCTTTTGCAATATCGATGACAAGAGTAATAATACCGATTTTTGTTCCCAGCACTCTTAATGCGTTCGTCGCTCCCACATTTCCGCTTCCGTATTTTCTAATATCGATTCCCTTGATAATTTTTCCCATCAGGAAACTCGTAGGAATGCTTCCAATGATATATGCGGCAATAAATGTTAGAATGAGTTCATATCTCATCTTGTTTCCTTCCCCTGAAAAAAGTTTTAATGGAAGCACCTTCAAATTTGAAAGTATCTCGAAGCTGGTTTAAAAGGTATCTGCGGTAGTGAATGGTGATATTTTTGGGGTTATTGCAGAAAAATACGAATGTGGGTGGATGGACTTTTATCTGTGTACAGAAAAAAACCTTTGTATGTTTTCCGCTCGAGTGTGTAGGCGGGAATTTTATTGTTGCACGTTCAAGGAATTTATTCAGTTCTGAAGTAGGAATACGTTTCCTGCTTTCTTCGCTAACTTCCAGAACCAGGTCGAGAATTTTACGTACACGCTGACCAGTGAGAGCGGAAACAAAGATTACCGGTGCGAATTCAACGAATTTCAGTTCAGATCGAATTCTTTTGATATATTCTCCAACTGTAGCATTATTTTTTTTTATCAGATCCCATTTGTTTAAAACAATGATAATATCTTTGTAATTTCTGGCTGCGTATGAAACGATCTTCTGATCCTGATTGGAAATTTCTTCTAAAGAATCAAGGATAAGAAGGACGATATCGGCACGGTTGATGCTTTCGATTGTTCGCATTGTACTAAAATATTCAACACCATATTTAATACTCTTTTTCCTTCTCAGTCCGGCTGTATCGATGAAAGTGATTTTCTGGTTGTGGTATTTCAGATGAAGGTCTATCGAATCTCTTGTGGTTCCGGGAATATCTGTAACTATCGTCTGCTGTTGACCTGTAAGGTTATTTATTAATGAGGATTTCCCAACATTCGGCTTGCCCACGATGGCTACTTTGATGGTTTCTTCATCGTCTTTGGGATCTGGTGCAAAATCAATTTTTTTTACCAATTCATCCAGGAAATTACCCATATTCCTTCCCTGAATTGCAGCGATAGAGTGAGGATATCCAAATCCGAGTTTCAGGAAATCATAAATTTCCAGTTCATCTTTTTCATTATCTGTTTTGTTTGCAACAAGTATAACTTTTTCTCGATATGCAGAAAGGATACGGGCAATTTCCATATCGATATCCGTAGTACCTACTTTTGTATCCACAAGAAAGAGAATGAGATCGGATTCTTCGATAGCCACTTTTGCCTGAAATTTTACTGCTTTATCAATACCATTTACAGATTTTGGAATGATTCCACCAGTATCGACGATAATGAAATTGTGACCAGCCCATTCGGCTTCTTCATATTTGCGGTCACGGGTTACACCTTCTTCAAAATCAACTATAGCACTCCTTCTCCGGCATATCCGATTGAAGAGGGTAGATTTCCCCACATTTGGTCTTCCAACTATTGCAACCACGCTTTTTCTCATATATTATCGAACCTTATTACTTCCTTAAAAGATACGTGACAATCTTTTTTGGAAGGTGAATTTGTCAAACCAAAATAGAAAAATTGTTTATACATCATCAATACAAACAAATTAATAAATTTCATAATAACTTTTTTAATCCAAGAGACCACTCCAAAAAGCGAAAATCAATAAAATAAGAAACCGTTAAAACGGTTAATACGTTTTTCTTGTTTCATTATGCTTTCAGATTTGAATATAATAAATAGCAAAATCATTTAGAATAAGAAAACGTCTTGACATCTAAATAAGTTCTTAATTTTTGATTATTGAGCATTAACTGTAATGGAGGTAAAATGTTAGACAAAAGATTAATAGAAAAAGTAATTGATAAAGCTCTTTCCAATGGTGCTGATTTTGCCGAGGTATTTGCAGAGAATTCATATATTTCTCGCATAAGCTTTAATGATAGTAAAACTAAACAGAGTATTGCCGGGAAAGATTTTGGTGCAGGAGTAAGGGTTTTTTATGGAACAACAGCAATTTATGCATACACAAATGATTTAAGTGAAATATCTCTCCTTGCTGCAGCAGATGCCGTTAGTAAGGCGGCAAATGGCAATTCAAATAAAAAAATAATTGATCTTACAAAGAAAACATTTGAAGATATTCATCCGATCCTGATCCCAAATAATACGATTTCAAAAGAAGAAAAAATAGATTTTATCCGAAAAATAAATAAAGCTTCTCGAGATTTCAATGATCAAATAACCCAGGTAGATATAAACATGCTGGAAAAAATGCAACATATTATGATAGCCAATAGTGAAGGGTTATGGGCAGAAGATGACAGGAATTACACGCGAATCTATGTTACTTCAATTGCATCGAAAGGAAGTGAAAAACAAACCGGTTCCGAAGGTCCCGGTGCGTTTAAAGGTTATGAATTCATTCAGAAAATTGATCCTGAAGAACTGGGAAGAAAAACAGCGAGAATGGCAGTTACCATGCTAAATGCGGAATATGCGCCAAGTGGAAATTTTCCGGTGGTCATCGATAACGGTTTTGGTGGAGTAATATTTCACGAAGCTTGTGGTCATGCACTTGAAACAACATCTGTGGCAAAAGGAGCTTCGGTTTTTACAGGAAAGATAGGAAAGCAGATAGCAAATCCCGTAGTAACTGCCATTGACGATGGAACTATCGCAAATGAATGGGGAAGTGAAAACATTGATGACGAAGGACTTCCAACCAAAAAGACAGTACTGATAGAAAAGGGAATATTAAAATCTTATATGGTAGATAAAATGGGCGGTATCAAAACAGGATATGAACCTACGGGAAGTGGAAGAAGACAATCCTATAAATTTGCTCCTGCTTCCAGGATGAGGAATACATATATCGCAGCCGGTAAAAACAAACTCGAAGAACTAATTACCTCTGTTGATAATGGTATTTATGCAAAGAAAATGGGTGGAGGTTCTGTGATGCCCGGCACGGGAAATTTCAATTTTTCCGTAGCAGAAGGATATTTGATCAAACATGGTAAGATAACCACACCAATTCGTGGTGCAACTCTCATTGGAAATGGGGCAGACGTGCTTCATAAAATAAGTATGGTGGCAGATAACCTGGATATGGCTCAGGGAATGTGCGGGTCGGTAAGCGGAAGCATTCCTACAAATGTTGGACAACCCGCAATAAAAGTTGATGAAATACTTGTCGGCGGCAGGAAATAGAGGAGAATAATAATGTATAAAAAAGAATTTGAAATAATATTTGGTTATGCAAAGAATAAAGTCGATGATATCGAAATACTTTTTTCTGCAAACAAGTCATTTTCTACAAAGATAAATGAACAACTTATCGAAGCATTCAATTATGCTGATTCAAAAGGGATTGGCGTAAGGGTAATAAAAGACGGAAAGGTCGGATATGCTTACACGGAAAAATTCGATGAAGAAACATTCGGCATGATTGTTGACGAAGCCGTGGCAAATGCAAAATGTTCTGAAGACGATGAAATAGAAGTGATGGAAAATTATCCGTCTGTTGATAAGAAATTAAATATTTATTCTGAAGAATTAGATAAAGTTGATGTTAAAGAAAAGATCCAATTTGCCAAAGATATGGAAAAATTTGCAAAAGCAACCGATAATCGTGTTTTTAATGTCCCTTTTGCTCAGTTTGGAAATGGAACAACTTATTCCCGGATAGAGAACAGTAAAGGTCTTTGCAAAGAAGAGAAACAGAATTTCGCTTATGCTTATGTTGGAGCTTTATCGCAGGAAAATGATGATAAACGAGTTGGTGTGGAATTTATCATCGGCAGAGATTTTAGTAAATTCAAAGCAAAAGAACTGGCAGAAAAAAGTGTGAAAAAAAGTACTGCACTTCTCGGTGGAGAATCCATAAAATCAGGTTCATTCCCTGTTATCTTTAATAATGAAATGATGGCTACAATGCTTTCTACATTCTCCGGGATATTCAGTGCAAAATCGGTTCAGGAAGGAAGATCGTTGTTAAAGGGAAAACTCGGACAGTTTATTGCAAATGAAAAAGTTACGATTAAAGATGACGGCTTGTATCCTGAAGGTTTTTCCACAAGTGCATTCGATAGTGAAGGCTACCCTTCCCAGACGACTATTTTAATTCTGAATGGGAGATTAAGATCATATTTACATAGTACGATTACTGCCAGAAAAGATGGAGTTAATTCAACGGGAAACGGAAGTAGAAATTATAAAAATACTCTGGGAATATCTCATACAAATTTTTATCTGGAAAAAGGACAGCATAAAGAGACGGATCTTTATAATAAATACGATAGAGTTATAGAAATAGTTGCAATGCAGGGAATGCATTCCGGTGCAAATGTAATTTCAGGAGATTTTTCTCTTTCTGCAGAAGGATTTCTTTATGAAAATGGAAAAAGGAAGTATTCTTTGAAACCATTCACGATCTCTGGAAATATTCTGCAATTATTCAAAGATGTGGATATGATAGCAGATAATTTTATATTTGATATGAGCTCTATGGGATCTGCATCCGTGTTGGTAAAACAACTGGCGATAAGCGGATAATCAAATTACAAAACGTAAGTTTTTTTAATGTAAAATATTATTGATCGAGGTTGATATGAGTATTACAAGAAAAAAAATAGTATTAATGTTTTCACTCATTTTCATTTGTTCTTTTCTTACTGCGATTACTCTTATTGATAGTTATTCTTTTTTAGAAACAAAAGACAATATCATAGAAGTTTACAACTTTCCGGAAACAGATGAAATTTTTAAAATTTATTCAAATAGTCTTGGACCGAAGATACTGGATCATGGACCTGCGGCTGATATGGTTACGGAAGCATTTGAGGATGGATTGATCTGGGATAGTGGTAAAAAAATATCTTTTTCTATATCCGAGAGGTTCCTGGATTATAAAAATGGTTTGATTTTTACCACAACATCTGTATGGAAGACTTATAAAAAAGAATTTATTACTGAGATAGGATCATATACGATATTACAAAATTCTTTATTAAAATCTGATAAAAAATTAATTATTGGGAATAATGACCAGATATATGTTCTTAACAATGGGAATATTATTGTAACTAATCTTCACGAATATTACGGTACAAAAGTTGATATATATTCATCAGGTTTTGAACTTCTGGAATCGTATAATCCTTTTTTGGTGGGATTTGGTAATGTTCAATATGCAGAAAATGAAAATGAGATTTTATTCGTATTTCATCCAACAAAAAGCAGCAGAGAAGATATGTTGAAATTACTGGTTGTAGATTCGAACACAGGATCTCTGAAATACGAGAAAGAGGTTTTTAATAATTTCTCTGCAAGTGCTGTTTATGCATTAAAAGACCTGTTTGTTATCTATGGTGATGGGTGGTTGAATGCTGTAAATAACAAAGGGGAGATAGTCTGGGATAAAAGTTTTGATGCTCCTGAAAAAATATTTGAATGTAACGATAATAACTGTTTTTATTTTTTAACAGCAAAACAACTGTTTTGTATGAAAAAGAAGAACGGACATATTAAATGGAAAAAGGATCTATCATCGATTTACCAGAATAAGCTTGAAGAAAAAGTGGATAAATATACTGATATAGCTTTGAGTGTTTTGGACCTCGAAGTTATTTTTAACGGAGAAAATATTGGTATAATAATTGGGCAAACAAGCAAAACAATGCATTCAACAACGCATAAATATAATGGTATTCTCTATATTTTAGATAAAGATGGGAATACGATAGATCAAGAAGAATATGATAAGAAATATAAATTGATCGAACTTATTTCAGATGGAGATAAGATCAAGATAGTTAATGATAATGAAGTGATAATTTATATACAGTAACGATTGTGTGTAGTAACAGTTCACCGAACTGTCAAAAAAAAAGGCAGATCAATGACCTGCCACAACGATGAGATAATTTTTTCTTTTATAATATTTTTTTCACGATACCTGTTTCCCGATCTACAAGGTTCATATTTATTTCGGCTTCTTCCAGCATTTCCTGTGCTAATTTATCCGGATAAGGTTCTGCGATGTATATCGTGGAAATTTCTGAATTAATTAAAATTTTTGAGCAGATCACACACGGTTGATGCGTACAGTAAATAGAAGCATTCCTGATTGTTGTTCCATTTATAGCTGCCTGTATCACAGCATTCTGCTCTGCATGAATACCTCTGCATAGTTCATGTCTTTCACCGGAAGGGACATTAAGTTGTTCTCGCAGACATCCGGTTTCGGAACAATGACGAACATGCTTTGGTGCTCCATTATAACCGCTAGAAATGATCTGGTTATTTATAACGATAATTGCTCCCACCTTTCTCCTTAAGCATGTTGAACGTTCCGAAATAATAAATGCCATCTCCATAAAATATTGATGCCAGTTTGGTCTATCTTTCATTGCTTTCTCCTATGATTTTTTATTTTTATCTTTTTCTGATTTTACTATCTCTGCCTGAGATTTTCTTAAATAATATGGTTCGAGTTCAGCAATAAGATCAAAATCAAATTCAGGGATTTCTTTCAATTTAGATGAAATGCTTATCAAACCGGAAGCCAGCGGGATGTTCTGATGAGGAAGTGCTGTTTCGTATTTTATTCTGCTTTGCTTGATAATATCTTGATATCGAGAAATTCCATCTCCAACCAGAATAACAGGTTCTCTTATTTTCTTCAGGAATTCATCTGGCTTTGAATTTTGTGGAGATACAATTTCCTTAAGTTCAGGGGAATATAAGGCTGCATACACTTCGCCCATTTTTGCATCGATAAAGGGAAGAATGGAATATTTACATCCGTAAAGATTACAAGAAAGCAATTCAAGTGTATTTACAGGAAGGAGTGGTATTTGATGAGAATAGCATAGTCCTTTTGCAGTTGCCAGTCCGATCCTTGTTCCTGTAAACGAACCGGGACCGTTTGCCAGACAGATCAGGTCGATATCATCGATTTCGATCTTGCTTTGTTTCAATCCGAAGTCGATTTGTGGCATTATGCGCTCTGAATGTGTGATGATAATATCAAGATAGCTGATAAATGTAATCTTGTTTTTTACGGATATTGCAATACTTCCGGATGTAGATGATGTGCAAAGAGCAAGTATGTTCAATATATTCTCCACATTTTAAATTTCTCCGAACACCATTTATTTTTTTTTAATAACGTCAAGAAAAACAAATCATAAAAGATATTATCTAATTTTTTTGTTGCCTTTTGCAAAGTAAAATAAAGATTTGATCCATAAATAAAATTCTTGAGGGTTAAATGAAAAAAACCACAAAGAATAAGATAGAATATTTCTTCTTTATACTTTTTATAAAAGTTTTCAGGATTTTTCCGTATTCATTCTCGAAAAGTTTTATCGGGAATTTATTTGTTCTTGGAGGGATGGTATTCAAGTTCAGAAAAAAAGTTGCCTTAAATAATCTGAAGATGGTCTTTCCGGAAAAAACCGCAAAAGAGATGAAGATCATTCTAAAAAAAATGTATTTCAATATGGGAATAACAGTTGCGGAAACATATTTTTTAGATAGCTCTGAACTTATTAATAAAGTAGAAACAAAAGGCTGGGAAAATCTTGAAAGAGCTGTTAAAATGGGGAAGGGTGTGATCCTTGCTTCCGGACATATAGGAAATTGGGAGCTGGCAGCAAAGTATATTGCAGTCAATTACAAAATTGCTGCTGTGTTTAAAACACAGCGAAATAAACTTTTCGATAAATACAATAACGAATTACGAGAAAATTGTAATGTAACTTTGATCAATATGAAAAAGGCTTTGAGACCAATATTAAAATATTTGAAAAAAAACTATATTATCACAATTCTAACAGACCAAAATGCAGGGAAAAATGGAGTCCTAACCGATTTCTTAGGTCAAAAAGCTTCTACTTTTGTAGGTGCGGCTAAAATATCTGTCAAAACCGGTTGCCCGATCGTTCCTGCCTATTCAATCAGAAGAGATGACGGAACCCATCTTTATTTTTTTGAAGAAATGATCTTACCGGATGATCACAAAAACACACTGGCTTCCATAAAAGATTTTACTGAGCTGATCTCAAAAAGTATCGAGAAATATATAATCGAATATCCTTCACAATGGTTCTGGGTTCATCGTCGATGGCGGGGATATAAAAAAGCAAGGAAAACCTGATTAATAACTTTACAAGATAACCTGAAAAAAAACTTTTTGATGCGAGGTGATTTTTTTGAAGAAAATAATATTAATAGCATTCATATTATGTGTATCGAGTGTATTTGCCGTAGATTTTTTCCATGCTGCCGGAAATAATGTTTCTGCATCACGGGATTCTCTAATTTATTACCACACAAATACAGATGACCAACATTGGTTCGGAACAGACAGTTGGGCAGTTAAATTCGATTTTAATCATTTCTTTAATGGAATTGATTCTTTGCAATTCAAAGCCGAAGGTGTAAACATATATATACCCAATACTGCAAGCAATGATGCAATGACCATAAAACTATGCAAAGATTATGGGAATCAGCCTAACCTGCCACCGGACAGTGTTCTTTTCAGTTATGCTGTCCAACCTGCTGCGATGAATTTCCAGAACTGGAATTATATTGATTTCTCACAAACTTTTACAGATACATTATTCTGGCTGGTAGTAGATTATCCCACAAATTCATCGGATCAATTTATTTCTGCTTCTGCCACAGATGGAGCACACAGCTATTTCGAGGATGAAGGTTATTACTACAATATGCTGGCATATAGTTTTGAATCCGAATTCCTTTTCAGTCTACATGGAAGGTTCATAACAAATGGAAAAGATCTCGATCTTATCTCGCTGGAATGGGTGGGAAATATTGCTGCGGGTGAAGATATATTTCCAAAATTTATTGTGAAGAACAATTCCAATAGTGTAGTAGGAAATGCCTATCTGAATTTAGAGATGTTATCTCCGTATGATGAAATAGAACTGCTCTATTACACCAGTGGTGGGATTTGTGATTCTATCCCGCTTCCACCTCTTCAACCCGATGAAACTGTAATATTTGATATGACCGACAGTTTGAAATTTGAACTGCTTTTGCAACCTTCCCAATATAAAGTGACGGCAGAGCTTTTTTGTTCGGAAGACAGCCTGATGCAGAATAATTCGATCGAACTTGAATTCGATACTTTCAATATACCTCAAACGCAGGTTATCATCGAGAATGCAGTAAAATTAAATAATTCCGGAAGTGAAAATATCTGGACTATCCAGGACGGGATGTTTTCTGCCGATAACTGTAAAATAATAAATTACTTTGCTAATATCCCTGATGAGCCTTTCTTTAATTATTCCTCATTTGAAAGATTCCATTATTATGACCTGCTTGGTTTTCCTGCAACTATTGTAGGTGGAAAAAGGCGTATTCTTGGTTATTTATTACAAAGTTATTCTGAAACGTTGAGTTCCTTTTTTGATGAAGTTCTGGAAGATGACTGTACTTTTGTTTCCAGAGATACCTGCTTTGCATATTACAACGATCTTGGAGATGTGGAATTATGTATTGATATGGATAATTATGAAACATATATTTTTTATGATTTCTTCGATGATTGTAAGTTGTATGTGGCAGTAGTAGAAGATGTGATAAATGAAGAAGGATTACCGGAAGATACAACGGTACCCATAATGATCGACATGATAGCTGAAGTTTCTGATATACAGTTAACGTATCTAAATTCATATTCCGATACGATTGAGTTCAACCAACTGGAAGATTTTGAGACTATCGGCGGTGAACTGAATAACTGCAGAATCGTTTACTGGCTACAGAATGATGAAACCAGAGATATTTATTATTCCAACTCTCTTCCTTTCGATGAATTTACGTTTGTTGCAGTCGATGCTTT
>JAIORR010000180.1 GCA_021108055.1 Candidatus Cloacimonadota bacterium | reverse complement strand
AAAGCTCAGGAGAATTTATATGAAAAGTATGACCGGATTCGGGAAAGCCGGATATTTCGATAATAATTACGAAATTAATGTAGAGGTAAAATCGGTAAACAGCCGCTTTCTTGACCTTAAGATCAAGCTTCCGTATGAGATATCATTCCTGGAACCAATGTTTTCAAAAACGATAAGCAAAAAAATTAAACGCGGTAAAGTGGATATTTACTTGAACGTTGTAAACAAGAAGTCACCTGTTCTGGAACTGAATGCAGAGACTTTGAAAACCTACTGGGATCTGTATTCCCAGGCAAAAGAAGTGCTTAAAACCGAAGCCAATCTTCCCTTTGCCAAAGTATTATCAGAAAAGGATGTTATCGCCATCAGGAAAGATGATCTCGAGAGCGGAGATTTTATCGAGATCGTCCGCAGTGTACTGGAAAAGGCTTTGGATGAACATCAGAAGATGGCGCAGAATGAAGGAATGTCCATGCTTAAATTCCTGACATCTTCCCTTAATATCATGAAAAGATCGATCAATAAGTTACAGAATGCTTTCCCAAAATATAAGGAAGAAATTCATAATAAATTAAAAACAAACGTAGAATCCCTTCTCAAAGATAAACTGGAAGGTGACGATTATAAAAGGTTTCTGCAGGAAACTGCTCTCTATATCGAGAAAGCAGATGTGAATGAAGAGATCGTGCGTTTCGAACATCATCTGGAAAAATTTAAGAATAAGCTTAATGCAGATGGTGAAGCCGGTAAAAGTCTTAATTTCATTTTACAGGAAATGCTGCGAGAGATCAATACGATCGGTTCCAAGTTTACTTCTACCAACGCGTTTGATGATGTTCTAACCATTAAAGAAGAAATAGAAAAATGCAGGGAGCTTGTGCAAAATGTCGAATAACGAACCAAATCTCAGTTGGACCTCTCACCCACTCAGAGATTATCCGCTCACATCCATTATACTGATCCTTTTTATTATCGTTCTTTCAGCCGGCTTATGGCAAATTGCCGTAGTAAGCTGGGATATGCCATTATTCTTTTACCTTGGAATGGGGATATTCTGTTTCAGCCTTATAACTTATTTCATTCCTACCAATTATGAATTCTACGAAGATAAAATTGTGATCTATTATTTCTTTATCCGCATCGAAAGAAAGTATTCGGATTTCGGTTGTTTTTATTTAGATAAGAAAGGCGTGATGCTAAGCACATTCAAAACACATCGCCGGCTGGATTCTTTCCGCGGTCAGTCTGTCAGGTTTTCCAAAACAAGAGCGGAAAAAGATGAGCTTCTCAAACTGTTAAAAGATAAAATTGGCAATCAAGTATAATGTATGATAAAAGATTAGCACACAAAGTTAAGAAATATCTTGAAGTTAATAAAGATAACAGATTAAAGATAAAAGATATAGCAAAAGCGATACATCTTAAAAAACACAAACATAAAGATCTTGTCGATACTCTTTTCAAACTGGTTCGAGATGAAGAGATACACCTTAAGAACCGCAGGTATTCTGCGATTCGGATCAAAACTGCTGATTACATTCAAGGTACATTCGATGCCACTTCGCTCGCAAAGAACAGATCATTTGCTTTTGTTACAGGCAGGGAAGAAGACATCTACATATCCGGCGAAGACACTCTGAACGCTTATCACGGCGATATCGTGGAAGTTGAAGTAAAGTATTCCCGCAATCATAAAAGATATGGAATAATCATCAAGATCGTGGAGCGAAAACACGACTCTTTTGTAGGCACAGTGCAGGAATACAAAGGCAAATATTATCTACAGCCGGATAATTCCAAAATCCATACAGATCTGCTTATCGATGAACTTTCCAATGCCAAACCCGGTGAGAAAGTGGTTCTGAAGATATTGAATTGGGGAAACAGAGAGTATCAGCGTCTTCCCGTAGGAAATATTATCGAAGTGCTGGGAAAAGCAGGTGACCCGGAAGTGGAAATACTCAGCATCATTAAGCAGTACGAACTTCCCCTTACCTTTCCTGATTATGTATTATCCGAATTAAAACATCTACCTGATGAAATACCGGATGATGAGATTGCTCGTAGAAAAGATTTAAGGAATATCACCACATTCACTATCGATCCCGCTTCTGCAAAGGATTTCGATGATGCAATTTCGCTTGAAAGTTCAGAACAGGGCTGCGATCTTTATGTACATATCGCTGATGTTGCTCATTATGTTCAACCAAAAAGCAAACTTTTTTCCGAAGCTGTTAATCGCGGGAACAGCTATTATTTTCCCAAAAAAGTTATTCCGATGCTGCCGGAAAAAATTTCAAATAAGATATGTAGTCTCAGACCATTCGAAGATAAGCTCACTGTAACGGTTCATACAAAATTTGATCATGAATTCAAGATTCGTTCCCAGGAAGTATATGAAAGTGTGATAAGATCGAATGCTCGTTTTTCTTATGAAGAGATCGATAATTTTTTTGATGGTGAAGATATTAATATCGAAAAGGAACTGGCGAACGTACTAAAGAAAATGCGCAAACTCTCCTCTGCCCTGCTTCAGCAACGACTCGAAAAAGGATATCTGCTGCTTAATATCCCTGAAACCGAATTTATCTTTGATGAAGATGGTCATATAAGCGATCTGCAGCGCAGCCGGCAAACGGAATCTCACAAAATGATAGAAAATTTCATGCTGATAGCTAATGAATTCGTAGCAAAGCAGCTTTTTAAACAAAAAACAATATACCGCATACATGAAGAACCTGATGAAAAAAAAATATATGAGTTGAAAGAAGTGGCTGCTAAGTATCAAATAGAATTTAAGATAGAGAACAATCTTAATAATACTCTTCAAGTTCTTTTAGAGTCGATGCCAGATGAAGATCATCATCGTGTTTTCGATAGAATGATACTCAGGAACATGAAAAGAGCAAAATACTCCGTAGATAATTACGGTCATTTCGGGTTGGCAATGCAGGATTACACACACTTTACTTCACCCATAAGAAGGCTTTGTGATCTTACTGTTCATCATCAAATAAAAGCGAAGATCAATTCTTCTTCAATCCTTTTTTCACCTCAGAAATTATTTGATCTTGCCGGAATTGCTACTGAAAAAGAAATGCTTGCCGATGAAGCTGAACACGAAGTGAATTTAAAGAATAAGATCATTTTCATGAAAAAGAAACTGGGAGAAGAATATTCCGGGATAATCGTGGGTGTAAGACCATCTAAGATGATCATCGAATTGGACAGGTACCCAATCACGGGAATTGTGAGTATTTCCACACTTAAAGATGATTATTATGAATTCTATGAACAGAATTTATGCTTCATTGGAAGGAAGACAGGAAAAATTTATAAGTTGACAGATAAAGTAAAAATACTTGTTAGTAAAATTGATGATGATATCTATTTTCAATTGATTAGATAAAATCCTGTTATCATGCCTATATTATTTTTAGTGGCAGATAAGTAGAAAATTTAGAAAGAGAGGGTAAAATGATAATTTACAGGTTTTTTTCTACCTTAATATTTATTATTTTATTACCATATCTTTTTTTTCATTTCGAAAGAAAAGAGCGAAAGCAGAGATTTGGAAAAATAAAGATCGGTTTCAAAAAAAGCATCTGGATACATGCAGCTTCCGTGGGAGAAGTAAATGCTGTAAAATCAATAATAATGGAGCTTCTCAGTAAATATCCAAAAAGAGAATTCATTCTTTCCACTATGACATCCACTGGACAGAAGGTCGCAAAAAAGATAAGTCCAAAATTAACATCATTCTTTTTTCCATTAGATGTAGGAATCACCATGAGAAGGTTATTCAAACGCATTAATCCGGAATTGATAATTCTTGTTGAAACAGAATTCTGGCCCAATATGCTGCATATCGCCAGGGAAAAAAATATTCCGGTAATTATCATTAATGGAAGAATATCAGATCGATCTTATAGAGGATACAGGATTTCAAGATTTTTCTGGAAACCGTTATGGAGATCAGTGATTTGTGTGAATGCTCAATCGGAAAAAGATGCCGGGAAATTCCTGAAATTAAAATTCAATAATGTAGAAAACACTCACAATTTAAAATTCAATATAAAATATCCGGATTATGAAAAAGAGAAACTCCGCAAGGAATTAGGTTATTCTGAGGACGATTTCATTCTCATATGGGGAAGCAGTCGTCCCGGCGAGGAAAAGCTGCTCAGATCGATCTTTTCCGACATTGATGAGGAAATCTCCAACTTAAAGGTTATCATTGCTCCCCGTCATTTACATCGTCTTTCGGAAATCAGGGAAATATTCAAAGGATACGATTACCGCCTTTATTCCGAATTAAAGATACCCGGCAAATTTCTGATCGTAGATGAAATGGGGATACTCGATCTATTCTATGCTCTTTCCGATATTTCGATAGTTGGCGGCAGTTTTTATGATTTTGGTGGTCATAATCCTCTTGAACCCGCATATTATGGTGTTCCGATAATTATGGGAAAATATTATCATTCCTGCCATGATTCTGTTGATCGCTTAAAAGAAAATAATGGTATCATCATTTCCGACAGGAAAAAATTGCAGAAGAACATTTTGAAAATAGCAAAAAATAAAAAACTGGCAGACCAACTTGGGAAGAATGCAAAACGAACATTGAAGCTTAATGCAGACAGTATGAAGAAAAACCTGGCAATACTGGAGAAATATATAAAGTAAACACTCTTTCTTATTTCTTTGAAAGCAATTGTGTTACTTTATAAGAACAATGAAAAAAGTTTTTATAATCATTTTATTTTTTACAATTTCAGGTTCCTTATTTTGTGATGTTTCATCTAATTTCTGGTTTCCAAAAATAGGAAAATTCTCAGGTCAGACCGAAGCATCGTTAGGATTCCATTTCTGGAATGATCACCTTTATATTCGTAATCTTCAAATTCGCACATATTCTTATATTTACCCGGGAATCCGCATTAACAGTGTGATACGTTCAAATATAAAAGTAAATCTCATCGAAATGTATCGGGATTCCGAAACTATTTATGAAAAGATCGAACCCAACTTTGATGAGCTTTATCTGGAATTTCTTGGCTTTTATTACAGCAGCTACGGCAAAATAAGCGGAAGTTTAAGGATCGGTAAGATCAGATATTTACGTTTTCCTTATTATGATAACATTGCAAAGCTCGATCAGGTACCCGGATTGACCGATATACGCGGCGGCGATATGAGTGGATATTACGGAGAACTATTATGTCTGGAATATCTTTCCGAATTTGGATTCGGCTGTCATTCTTCTTTTATTCACTGGGATTTATACGAACGTACAGGATTTGATCTCATAGATAGTTATTTATTCTTTAAAAGAGAATCTGGAATAATAGAGTTTGAAGCAAGAACAGGTTATCTTCAAACCAGGGAAGAGCCGGTTGGAATATCCGATTTCGGATTCAGTGCATATCTTGGAGGTTTATGGAAAGGATACAGAGCAGGCATTTATTTTGAAAACATAGATGACGAAATATTTACAGGTTTCAGTATTTCATTTGCACCCTCAAAGGTTACTGAACTATTAGGAAAAGTAAGGCTGGATTATACACGTGCAGATGAAGGATTTTCGATGCAGATACCTTTCATAAAAAAAGCATTCGGAGATTTAAAAAAGGATATTCCGGAAAATTCCGAACTTGTTGGAACGATCACAGCAGAAAGGGTTATCACATTCTGGAGAGCTGGAATGATGCGGAATTTCTATGAACATATTATTTCCAGAAGCGGTGATACGGATTCCAACGACCTGATCGTGAGAATAAACGAAAAACCGGAAAGATTAGATATAGAATCGATCGTGAGTCCGTATCATGAATTTAAAAGCTTTCAGGATCTTATTAATTGGAATGCAAAAGGTTATCGACTGGGACAGTACAGTCAGAATGTTATTTATGAATTTTATAGAACAGCTAATTCAGATTAACAAAGCATAGCCTTTTTGCAAAACAGCATGAAGAAAATAAAAAAAGACTTTACAGTTCAACTCGTTAGTTTGAAAAGAATTCTGGAAATATTGGATAATGTTTGAAATAGTGTTTTAGTTGTGATCATAAGTGATGATCAAAAAGAAATCCACGAATTTTTTTGTTGGAATAAAGATAAAAAAAATGGAAAGGAAAAAAATGAAAGAAGCAAAATATTATAAAAAATTACCAAACAAGAAAGTTCAATGTGAACTTTGTCCTCATTTCTGTATCATTACACCTGGTGATGCCGGTAAATGCCGTGCAAGAAAGAATATTGATGGAGTTCTTTATGCAACAAATTATGGCAAAACCATAACTTTCAGCTTTGACCCGATGGAGAAGAAACCATTGTATCATTTTTATCCGGGAGAGAATATAATATCTATCGGACCCAATTCCTGCAATTTTTCCTGTGATTTCTGTCAGAATTACAATTCGAGCCAGCACATTGTTCCGACTCATGAAATAACTCCCGCAATGCTTCTGGAAATATGCAAAGACCATCTTTCCAAATTTGTAGCATTCACTTACACAGAACCCATAACCTGGTTTGAATTTGTGCTCGATGCTTCCAAATTGCTCAAAGAGAATAAAATCAAAACCGTAATGATCACGAACGGATTTATAAATCCGGAACCTTTAAACGAACTTCTTCCCTACATCGATGCGATGAATATAGACCTGAAATCGATTGATGATGAATTTTATCAACGATTGTGCGGCGGAAAATTACAACCAGTACTGGATACAATTGAAACCGCATCCAAAAGCTGTCACGTCGAGATCACCAATCTTATAATAACAGGTGAAAACGATTATATAGAAAACATCCGGAAATTAGTTGATTTTGTTGCACAAGTAAACCCGGAAATTCCGTTACACTTCTCAAGATATTTTCCCATATACAAAATGGAAAACACTCAAACCGCTCTTTCTATTCTGGAAAAAGCTCAAGAGATCGCTCAAAAGCAGCTCAAATATGTTTATCTCGGTAATGTAATGACAGAAAAAGATACACACTGTCCGAAGTGTGACAGACTGCTCATTCACCGTGCCTACTCGACGACTATCGATATTGTTGATGGAAAATGCCCTGAATGCGGGAATGAAATTTATGGACATTTCGATTAATGATAAAGGATCTGAAAAAAATATTCACTCCTGCCGATATTGTACTTATCATCATTTTGTTGTTCATCTCGGGATTATTCTTGTGGGGAATAAAGAATGAATTCCAGGCAAAAGAAGTCGAAATATATTATCATAATGAACTCATTGAAAAGTGCAGTATAAAAGATGATCGTATAATTGAACTTGATAAAGGAATTGAGATCGAGATCAAAGACGGAAAAGTTCGAATGAAAGAATCAACCTGTAAAAATCAATTCTGCGTTAAACAGAGCTGGAGCGATCGTTTTCCCATTATCTGCGTTCCCAATGAAGTTTCTATCATCATCAAAAGCAAAAAAGAAGAAATGCTGATTACGAGGTAAGAATAAATTATTTCTTACTGTGGCCCTTACGGATGGTTTAGAATTGTAGTTCGTATTTTTTTCTAAGACTATTAAGAAATTTAATATTAAGATTATTTGATAATTTTTGTTGTTCTTTAATTGAAAATTCTATTGCAGGTATTATATTTATTTTTTTTGAATCTATTGTGTTCAGGATATCAATAATAAATTCAGGAAGTTCATTATGAATTATATTCCAAATCATTTCTGCATCTATTCCAAAATATGCATGTGTTATCAGATTTCTAAAATCAACGATTAATCTACATTTATCGGTCAGGAAATTGTTATTGATCAGAATACTTGTTGCATCTCCGATAATCTGTAATTCTCTCATAGTTGCATCCCAATGTATTTCATTGCATAGTAGATCTTTAGAATTTGAAAATTCAGAAATATACCTTTTGATTTTTTCGTTTGCAATAAATATATCAACTATATACAGAGAAATTTCCCGCTTAGGCATAAATAATTTCCTTTTGAATTTTATCTCTAATTAACAATCTTAAATTTTTTTCTAAACCGATGTCGATTTTTTTTTGAAAGTGATCTTCAAGTAATTTTTTTAATGCAAAATAACTACGGTATTCCGAAGGCATTCTAACTATTATATCAATATCGCTATTTTCATTTTGAGTGTTTGATGCATAGCTTCCAAATAAGCCAATGCGTTCAACATCAAACCTAATTTTGAAATCTTCTTTATTCTTTTTTAAATATTTGATTATTTCATTTTTATTTAACATTCTACCTCCAAAATCAAATTAAAAATAATATATTATTCGTCAACTTTAATGTAATTCGCTGTTCCTTTTTAACAAAGAGGATCATAAGACACCGGTGTAAGAGAAATCACCTTATACCTTATGTATGTTTATTGTTTATATCTTCTCCATATTTTTCTTTGCATATTCAAAGTTCGGATCGATCTTTAAACATCTTTCCAGGAGTTTTCTCGCTTTGTCTTTATCACCTTCTTCAATGTAAATGGAAGCAAGATTATTTAAGCTTTTTATGTCTTTTGGATTCGACTGAATAACTTCGATATAAAGCGATTTTGCCTTCTCCATTTGCTGTTTGTGTAGAAGAACGGTGGCATATAATCCTTTTGCTTCCACAAAATCAGGATCGATCTCGATAGAATTCAATAAATGTATTTCTGCTTTCTCCTCTTTTTTGCTGAACATATAATAAAGACCCAGGTAATATTGCAGGTCTGCAGAATCTACATAGATCGCAGAATATTTTCCCAGCAGTTCAAATGCTTTTGATAGTTCATTTTTGGAAAGCAGGATTGCCACTTGCTGGTTTGCTTCATTTTCACCATTAAATATCTCCGGTTTGCCAAAGAATTTTGCAGTGATCTTCCAGTTTTTTTCTGTTTCTTTTAAAACAATTGTCATATCATATTTACTGTTTAATTCAAAATAGACCAATGCCTGCTTTTTATCCTGAGATAGAGCTGAAGAAATCAGTTCATGACAGGTTAGCTTTTTTATAATCTTATTTAAGGAAATCCGCTTAATATAATTATCTTTGTATTTATTGCTTTTTCCGGAAAGAAATGAAATCGTTCCTTCCCAATCCTGCTCAATAATTTTATTCAGATATTTTTCTGCGATCTCCTCATAATTTTCTTTCTGAGCATCTACTTTAAGATCGTCCAGCAAAAGCCTATCTATTAAATAAGATAGAGGGATAGAGGAACTAACCTGAAATTGGTTTAAAAAATCTTTTATCTGCTTTTTTCCTTCTTCGGTTTCTGACATTTCAAGAGGAATTTTTCCATCAAATATGTCCTGTGGAGTTAATATCCATTTCTCCATTTGCTTTTTAAGAAGATCATTATATTCTTGGATAGAATCTGCGTTTGTCTTTATCTGGAAATTATCTGTTTCCTGAAGTGAATACCTGCATTCAGGCGGACATTTCCGGTCGATGCGATTTTGATTGCAGCAGTGCCAGCAGATGTCCTGTCCATTTCGCATACAGAACCTGTTGCCACGATATTTTTTGCAGATGTTACATCTGTCTGATCTAAATAAACTTTTCAACTTTCCTCCAATTAAGTCATTCCCATCCCGTTAAAACGGGAGGGATGCGTTAACAACTACATTAATTTGCAGGTTCCCGCTCGTGTGAGAACGTCATAATTTTAATATAATTGTAAAAATATCTTACGGTTATTTCCATTTCAATTTATTTTTCAATTTATCGGCTTCTTTTTTTGCTTTAGCTTCCAGTTCTTTTTGTTTCTTATCAGCTTCTTTTTTTGCCTTATCTTCTATCTTTTTCTTTTCACGATTAATTTTCTTTTCAAGTTCTTTACGCTTTTTTTCTATCTCTTTTTTCTGTGAATCTACTTTGCTGTATATTTTGTCGATCTCGTTCTGAACCTCTTTTTCACGTTCTGCAATTATGCTTTCGAGTTCTTTCTTATACTTATTCAGTTCTTTATTTATCCGAGTTTTCAGTTCTGCCTTTGCTCTTTCCACTTCTTCGGAAAGCACTTTCTTTAACTGTTTGACGATGAGATTATCCAGGTTGCTGTCAACTTTGAACTTAAAACCATCTTCCGTTTGTTTTACATTTGCATCGAAAGTTATCTTTTGAATAGCATGGGTGATAGATCTGGAAATCCTTACTAAACGCTCATTCATCTCTGGTTGAGAAGAATAATCGAATTTTACATTATCTATCTCGAAATAAATATCAGAGTTTACGATGCCGTTTACAATATCGACTTCGGAAACAAGTTTGCCATCACCTCTTTTCAGTTTTGTGGGAAGAAGCTCAAAATTAGTCATCTTCAGGTTTTTGATCGGTACATCATCAATTTTCAGATCAATATTTTCATGTGTTTTATCTGTCCGATAATCGAACCTTGCATCGATATCGATCCTGCCAACATTCTCCTGAACACCGGAAAGTTCAATGTGCATCGGCTTCCGCGTTTTTTTCTGGTCGTTGGAAATATCATGAACATAGCCACTAAGATTAACTCCATCGTTTGTTGTAGCAGAGAGAGAAATCTCTTTTATCCATAATCCGGGCAAATTGGGCATTTTATCTTTTTTCGGTTTCTTCTGAGGTTTAGAAAGCTCTCTTGACGTTTTCACATTTTCCAGCACTTTCATCAACCCATCGGCTATTTCATCTCCAAACAGCATGGCAGCTATATTACTAACAGAGATATCCGGAAGTTTTGCCAGAGCAAGTGCTCTTTCATAATCATGTTTGATCCAGGCAGGAATGTCTTTTTTAAGCTTCTTGATCGTCTTCAGGTCTTTTTCGATCTCGGTCTTATCCCTTTTTACATCTTTAAAAAGTTTCTCCGAACGTTTATATGCATCATTTGCAAGACGAAGGTTCTTTTCAAGTGCCACAACAGTTTTTATCTCTTTCGGTTTTATTTTAAGAACATCGCTTTTTATAGAGTTATAATCCTTTTCATAACTGTTATTCTTCAATCTATCGTCCCAGTGATCATATCGGGACTCTACTACTTTTTTTAAGGAATCGGCTTTTGCAGGGGTTTTAAAATTCAAGATAGCCATCAGTGAATCTACATCAACTTTCTGATCTAAAAATGCTGGATCGAAAACGGGTATTTTTGCCTTTTCCTTTTCAAGGTTTTCCTGAATTGCTGCCATCAGCTTTGCTTCAATATCTTTTTCTAATTGTGATTTTTTGCGTTTTTTCTTTGGTGGAAGTTTACCGTCGATTTCTCTTTTGGTTTCAAAGAGCATTCCATCTAACTGCATTTTCTCGATGATAACCTTGCTTGCAAGTAATGGTTTAAAAGCAAGTTCAAACTCGCATTTTCCAGTTTCAAAGAGGTTTTGCATTGTGTTCTTGCGGTTAGTGAATTGCAGCCTGTCCCACTTGATATGTACAGTGAAAGGTTTGATATATACTCCATCCACGTCCACTTTGGCTCCTGCAATGGCAGAACCGGATTTCTCGATTATCGATTTGGCGATCTGGTTTCGGAAAATAAATAATCCGGCTGCAACTAAAATTGGTATCAATATAATTATTAAGATAATGACTAACAATTTCTTTCCTGATTTTCTTTTCATTTCATATCTCCTGTTAATTTTAAATTAAATTTGAATAAAATTTTAGCTGCGATTATCTGTTCGATCAGCGTCATCAGTGTTCTATTTACGAGTTATCGGCGGCATATTACGTTTAAATTCAGAGTTCCTTATCATCTTTTCCACTTTCTCTGTTTCCTGTTTAGAAAAGCCTTGTTTGATCATTTCCTCTTTTCCTGATTTCAGATCCAGCATTTGATAAAGGATCTCATCCAGTTTGCTATAAGTGATCCCCATCTCTTTTTCATCTGTTTGATCTTCCCACAGATCTGCAGAAGGTTCTTTATTTATAACGAAATCCGGCAAATCAAGGATTTTCGCAAGTTCCAAAACTTCAGTTTTATAAAGATGTCCGATAGGTTCGAATGCACAGGCATTGTCACCGTATTGAGTGCAGTATCCCACCATTATTTCCGACCTGTTTCCCGTTCCTGCCACCAGTGCTTTATATTTGGCAGAGAGATCATAAAGAACGCACATACGCTCACGTGCTATACGGTTTCCTTTTCTCAGAACATCTGCCTCTGCCGCATATTTTTTGAAATATGAATCTACCATTACCGAAATATCCACAACTTCATATTTAATTCCAAGTTGTTCTGCCACTTGTTTTGCATGTTCAAGACTATCAGGATGACTCTTCCTGTACGGCAGCATGACTCCAAAAACGTTTTCTTTTCCTAGGGCTTTTACGCACAATGCGGCGGTCACAGAAGAATCGATTCCACCGGAAAGACCAACTATGATCCTGGTGAATCCTGCTTTTTTCAGTTGCTCATTAATAAATGCAATTATCTCGGAAATAATTTTATCTATATTGATTTCATACATATTTTCCTCTACAATATCTATCTTATTTCAAAGAAGAAAATCGATATTTCAAGGTCAAGTAAATTTAATGAATAGACAACTTTTACTACAAACCATACAAATTATAACTGCTGATTTCAATCGGTGGAGAAGAAACAGAAAAAAACGTAAATCACCGATTTCGATCGGTGGAAAAACAAAACTGCTTGACACTTAAAATTCTACTTAAATTTTCGATTCAAATTTGCATTAGAAATAAAAAAATAGAATATGAGTGGCTTTCCATTCATAGGACAGGAGGCAGGTTAATGACGAATATTCTGGAAATGAAAAAAGCTCATAAAGTCCTTGCCCAGATGGATTATGTTCCATCACCCGCTAAGAAAGGTTACACAAACAATACTCTTTATGTTAATCTTTCGGATAACTCGATCAAAAGCAAACCGGTTACACAGCAGATGAAAGATCTATTTATTGGTGGGAAAGGCTTTGGACTCTGGCTTTTATGGAATGGAGTGAATGAAAACACAAAATGGGACAGTCCTGAAAATGAGATCGTGATCTCCAGCGGTCCGTTGGGAGGAACAAGTTCTTTTCCCGGTGCTGGTAAATCGCTGGTGGTATCCATCTCCCCTACCACAGGAAGCATCATCGATAGTAACGTTGGCGGTCACTTCGGTCCGCTTCTTAAATTTGCAGGATGGGATGCTATCGAACTGCAGGGAAAAGCAAACAAAGATGTGATCGTTTTCATCGATGCTATCAACAGGAAGGTAACCATCGAAGATGCTCCGCTGGAAGCTGTCGATGCTCATGTTGTATCCGAGCAATTCACCGAGATGTATGCAGATTCCGAAGAAGAAAAACAAAACATTTCTGTTGTATCTGCAGGTGTTGGTTCAGACCATGTTCTCATCGGCTGCCTTAACTTTTCCTGGTGGGATTGGAGAAGAGAGGGAACCCGCATCAAACAAGCCGGTCGCGGTGGGATAGGTTCTGTTTTCCGTAATAAAAAAATAAAAGCTCTCATCGTGAAAACTTCCAATATGAGACCCAAATGGACGATCCAGGAAAGACAACCGGAGAAAGGAGTTTAATATGCAAAATATCGATAAAATCATAGATAAATGGAATGCAGATTCCGATTATGTCATCGAGATGATGCAGGATATCCAGGACGAATTTAAACATATTCCCAGAAAAGCTCTGGAGCAGGTAACAAAAAAAACCAAAGTTCCACTTGCAAGATTGTACCACATCGCTACTTTCTACAAATCATTCAGCCTTAAACCACGCGGCAAATTTGAAATTCAGGTTTGCACCGGAACAGCCTGCCACGTAAAGGGAGCAGCACTGATCCTGGATGCTTTTGAAAGGGAATTGAATATCCAAACCGGAGAGACAACCAAAGATAAACTTTTTTCTCTGGAAGGCGTTCGCTGTCTTGGATGCTGCAGCCTGGCTCCTGTTATCACCATTGGTGAAGATTTGTATGGCGAAGTAAAAACAGCAGACATCCCCAAGCTTATTGCAAAATACAAAGGAGGGGAAAAATGAATATTGAACAACTGAAAAAAATACAAACAGAAACACTTTCAAAACTTGATAAGTATAAAGCAGCATTAATGATCTGCGCTGGAACAGGTTGCGTTTCTGCCGGCTCCTTCACCCTGAAAGACCTTCTCGAAAAAGAGATTAAAAAGCGAAACATGGAAAACGATATATTAGTTGTTCCTACAGGTTGTAACGGCTTTTGCGCTCAGGGTCCTATTATGGTCATCCAGCCGGAAGGGATCTTTTATCAAAAAGTTAAACCGGAAGATATCCCCGAAATAATCGACAATCTATTAGAAGGTAAATACGTGGAAAGACTTTTATATAAAGACCTGAAAACAAAACAAGCCATTCCCAAAATGGATGATATCAGGTTCTTTGGAAAGCAGCAATTAATTGCCTTGAGAAATAAAGGAATAATTAATCCCGAAAACATTGAAGATGCCATTGCACGCGGTGCTTATCAAGCTCTTGCCAAAGTACTGAAAACAAATAAAGAAGATATCATAAAAGAAATCATCAAATCCGGTATTCGCGGACGCGGCGGCGGAGGATTCCCGACCGGTGTAAAATGGGAAAGTGCCCTGAAAGCAGCAGAGAAGAAGAACGAAGAACCTTATGTGATCTGTAATGCAGACGAAGGTGACCCTGGAGCTTTTATGGATAGAAGCATTGTGGAAGCCGATCCGCATACGGTTATCGAAGGAATGGCAATAGGAGCTCTGGCTGTAGGTGCAAAAGAAGGATTCGTTTATATTCGCAATGAATATCCTCTTGCTCTTAAACGCCTTGAAATTGCGATCAAACAGGCTCATGAAAAAGGGCTTCTCGGAAAAAATATCCTCGATTCGGATTTCTGCTTCGATATTCATATTCATCGTGGTGCAGGAGCTTTTGTTTGTGGTGAGTCATCTGCATTGATGGCTTCTATGAGTGGTCGGGCAGGCGAACCGAGAGCAAAATATGTTCATAATGTAGAAGTGGGATATCGTGGGAAACCTACTGTATTAAATAACGTAGAAACCTGGGCAAATATACCGGTTATTATCGATAAAGGCGCAAAGTGGTTTGCTTCGATCGGTAGTGGAGATGTTTCTGAAAATCCCTGGAACGGCAGTTCCGGGACAAAGGTATTTTCACTTGTAGGAAACATTGTAAACTCCGGCTTGGTAGAAGTTCCAATGGGAATTACTCTTCGAGAGATAATCTATGATATCGGCGGCGGTATACCAAACGGAAGAAAGTTCAAGGCAATCCAGACCGGCGGTCCTTCCGGGGGTTGCATTCCTGCAGACCAACTCGATCTTCCGGTAGATTTTGACAGCCTTACGGAAGCAGGTTCCATGATGGGTTCCGGCGGAATGATCGTAATGGATGACAAAACCTGTATGGTTGATGTTGCCAAATATTTTATTTCCTTCCTGAAAGATGAATCCTGCGGGAAATGTACTCCTTGCAGAGAAGGATTGATCTCTCTTTTTGAAATATTAAACAGGATAACAAAAGGTGAAGGAAAAGAAGGTGATATCGAATTAATGAAAGAGATCGCCGAGACCATGGAAGTTGCTTCTTTATGTGCTCTTGGCCAAACGGCAGCTTATCCCGTTTTGAGCACGATCAGATATTTCCGCGATGAATATGAAGCTCATATAAAAGATAAAAAATGTCCTGCCGGTGTCTGTAAGCCACTCATCACATACAGTGTGAACGATAACTGTACAGGATGCACCATTTGTGCCAGGAATTGTCCGGTTGATGCAATTTCGGGTAAAGTTAAAGAAAAGCACTTTATAAATACTGACAAATGCATTAAATGTAATGTTTGCTACGAGGTATGTAAATTCAAAGCGATCACGGTGGAATAGGAGGAAATAATGATAGATATAATTATAGATGGAAAGAAAATCTCTGTAAAAGAAGAAACAACGATAATGGATGCCGCAAAAAAATTGAATATTGATATCCCCGGTCTTTGTCATCGTTCCACTGTAGAAGCTTATGGTGCCTGCCGTCTTTGCGTTGTCGATGTGATTGACGGACGAAAAACAAGAATGGTCACTTCCTGCAACTATCCTATCAGGAAATCAATCGAAGTTAATACTCAGTCGGAAAGAGTTCGCAAAACACGTGGAATGCTGCTGGAAATGATGCTTTCCCGCTGGCCTAATGTGGATATGATAAAACAATTAGCAAAAGAGTATGGGATTATTCAAACTCGTTTCATTCATCCGCTGATAGATTATTCATCAAATGCCTGCATACTTTGCGGATTATGCGTGAATGCGTGCAGTGAGATCATGTGGGAAGATATTATCGGGTTTGCCGGAAGAGGTGAAAGCAGAAGAGTGGTGATGCCGTTTGAAAAACACTACGATGCCTGCGTGGGATGCAGCACCTGTGCCAACATCTGCCCTACCGGAGCCATTAAAATGATAGATGATCCGAATCAGCCGGTAGATTCCAAACGCATAATGAAATACGGTTCTATAATAGCTGATGAAATGGCTCTTATGGATGAAGAGCAATGTGATATGAGAGGTGTGGGAACAGCTCATCTGGCTCAAATAATGAACGATTATGACTTGTTTCCAACCTGCAATTATAAATTCGGTTCACACAAAGATGCTTGTGGACTTCATTCCGATGTATTCAAGAAAAAATATATCACTCAGGGGCTTCCAGACGGATGCTGGCTGGGTTGTTCGATGTCCTGTGCAAAAGCTGTAGAAGGCTACGAACTTAAAACAGGACCATACAAAGGTGAAAAAGTTCTGATCGATGGACCGGAATATGAAACAGTTGCCGGATGCGGAGCTAATATGGGAATATTCAATCCGGAATTTGTACTTGAAGCCAATTTTTACTGCGACACTTACGGTATCGATACGATCTCATTTGGAACAGGTATGGCTTTTGCAATGGAATGTTATGAGAACGGCATCCTGAACAAAGAGCGAACAGGCGGCATGGAATTTAAATTTGGTAATGAAGAAGTTGGTATGGAAGCATTGCATCAGATGGGACGAGGAGAAGGATTTGGTGTTATCGTGGGACAGGGAATACGCAGAATGAAGCAAATATTTGCAGAAAAATTTGATCTTACAGAAGAACAAATTCAATTCATACAGGATATTGGCATGGAAGCAAAAGGTATGGAATATTCCGAATATGTTACCAAAGAATCTCTGGCAATGCAGGGCGGTTACGGACTTGCTCTCAAAGGTGCTCAACACGACGAAGCCTGGCTCATCTTTATGGATATGGTAAATAACCAGATCCCGACTTTTGAAGATAAAGCAGAAGCGTTGCACTACTTTCCAATGTTCCGAACCTGGTTCGGTTTGATGGGATTGTGTAAACTTCCCTGGAACGATGTGGAACCGGCAGATAATGCCGAAACAGATGAACCCGCAAAAGTTCCGGGACATGTGGAAGGCTATGTGAACTTCTTCTCCGCAATGACCGGTAAAGAAATAGATAAACACGAACTCATTCTGCAATCTGAAAGAGTATATAACTTCCAGAGAGTTTTCAATTACAGATTGGGATTTGGAACACGAGAACACGATTCGATCCCCTATCGTTCGGCAGGTCCCGTAACGATCGAAGAATACGAATCCCGTGCGGAACGTTATGATAAACAACTTGTAGAAAAATGGGGTTACGATATCAAAGGAAAGACTTCCGGAGAAAAACGAGACTATCTGCGAAAGATGCGGGAATCAGATTATCAGAAACTCTGCGATGCTGTTTATAAAAGAAGGGGTTGGAATAATAATGGAGTTCCAACTATCCAGAAAATGAAAGAACTGGGAATGGATCTGCATTCGGTTGTCGAGGTTCTGAAAAGAGTATAAAGAAAAACTAAATAATAGATTATAGACTTCCGGGGTTAATAAACTTCGGAAGTATTTTTCTTGACTGCAACTTTATAAATTCGAAAATAGAAGTTGATATAAATGAATGATTTAATGTAGGAGGAAATATGCATCATTCAAAACAAAATCTTGATATTTCGATTTTACCAAATAATGCTCAACAAGAAATTTATGATTTTTATCAATTTCTAAAACAACGATACAAAATCAAAGAGAAAAAAGATAAAAAATTTTCGTATAAATTTTTAGACAATCCTTTTAAAGTCAATTCGATAATTATTCCATCTCGTGAGGAACTTCATGAAAGATAGAATATTTATCGATACAAATATCTTTGTATATGCATATTTAGAAGATTCTTCCAACATGATAAAAAGACAAAAAAT
>JAIORR010000356.1 GCA_021108055.1 Candidatus Cloacimonadota bacterium | reverse complement strand
TGATCGGAAATTATCCTAATCCGTTTAATCCGGCAGGTGCCGGACGCAGCCCGGAAACTACGATCTCTTTTTCATTAACCGCAGAGGACGCCGAGAACGCAGAGATAGAGATTTATAATATAAAGGGTCAGAAAGTGAAAACACTTTCTACATCTTCAAGCAGTGGCTTGGAGACGAGAAGTGTTGTCTGGGACGGAACAGATGAAAATAACCAACCTGTGAGTTCCGGAATATATTTCTACAGATTGGTTACAGATAGATATAGTGAAACAAAGAAAATGCTTCTTTTAAGATAATATTCTGGATTATTTGAAAATTTATTTCCAAACTAAATAATTCAACTCATATGGAATTAATGATCCGGAGATACCAAATTAGCATAAAATGGCTTTTTTATTGACATGAAAAATGTATTTCAAGTAAATAACATATATTCTTTATATTTAATTTTCGATGAGAAAAAAATATGAAAATAATTTGAACCTCAGTTAATGGAGTTAATGTTATGCGGGAGTTTATTCGTCATCCATCGGACATTAAGATAGAATACAGGATAAAAAAAAATGTTCCGGATAAAGAAGAATTTCTCCATAATATCAGTGAAGGCGGGCTTTCTTTTCGTTCATTAAAGATAATCGAAGAAGGAACTGAAATAGACCTGAAAATTCCTATTCACCTGCCACCTCTCGAAGTGAAAGCGATGGTTGTCTGGTGTCATAAATGCAAAGATTATTATGATATCGGAGTTAAATTCCTGGACATTTCTACGGAATACAGGATAAGAATGGTAGAACAGATTTGTTATATAGAACATTACAGAAAAGAAGTTTTGGAAAAAGAAGGCAGGAAACTCAATGGTCGGGAAGCAGCATTTGAGTGGATAAAAAAATTTGCAGGGAAATTTCCTGAATAATCTGATCTGTATTTGGAAATTAGAAAATGAAAGATAACAAAATCATGAAAGCAAATAAAAAAATGCGAAATCAATCTATAATATTCATTTTCATCGTTGTAATTATCTCTATCATTATATCATCTTTCCTCAGAAATTATTTAAGTGAGATCGAAACCCTTGCCCGGGAATTCCCTGAACAGGCAGCTATCAAGATAGTTCATGCAATAAAGATAATATCGATTCTACTGATAATACTTTTCTCTTTGGCAGGAATATATTTTCTGAGGTTATCAATTTTAGTTTTTAGAACAGGTATGTTTCCACCAGCCGGAATCAAAACAACAAAAGATATTTCCCTTATTACAGGAAAATCTGCAAGAGTTAGAGCGATTATTATTCTTATTTTTTCTTTCCTGTTTTTTGCTGCTGTTGTATTTATACCATTATATTTTACAAAAATAATTAATGCCGTTTTATAAACTTGAGTCTATTATCAGATCGATCTGTAAATAAATTGACATTTACTGTAAACAAACTTACTATTCAATTTAATTTTGAGCGTTACAGATGAAAAAAAGGCGATACTTGAGGTGTCTGATAATTTTTGATTTGTTGAAAAACTCAATATTTAATATGGACATCACTCGTTGCTGTTCAGATTCAATACGACAGTTGCCGGATTAAATGTGAATAAAAAAAGAGATGATGCAGAACTCGTAACAAATTCAACTTTATATCAGGAAACAAATTAGGAAATGAAAATTCATGTTTCAGCTTGCTGAAATGAAGTTGGCTAAATACTCCTTAGCTTGCAATGGGGATCGTCAATTTTAAGAATTTTCTTTAATTTTTCTTGCAAGAAAAATGATTGACATTATTTTTCGGAATGAAATTTGCAAGAACAAGAAATAATCACAAAAAAGGGAGGAGAGATGATAAAACATTTCTTGAAAGATCAGAAAGGATTCAGTCTTATTGAATTATTGGTTGTTGTGGTGATAATTGCCATTCTGGCAGCTATTGCTGTTCCTATCTATATGAACTATGTTCGCCAGGCAAGATCCACAGAAGCTCAATCTGCCATTGCTGCAGTTAGAAGTACTTTTCGAATTCATTATCAAACTTACGGCAGCACAGAAGATTATGATATCGAAGATGCTCTGAAAGATACTCAACTGGGAAACAGAACTTTGAAGAACTGGGAATTTGAAGTAGTTGGTAATCCACCCAAAAAATATATTGCTACTTCTACAGAAGAATTCCCGGAAGGTGAAGGAAAACAAGTCTGGTATGATGTGGATGACGCATTATATCATGGCTATGGAATCGATGAAGAAATAGAAGAGGAAGAAGTCCTCGATTAATTTGGAGGTGTCTCTTGACAATAAGAGAATTATTACAATTTACTGCTGATGCAGGAGCTTCAGACCTTCATATAAGTGCAGGTTCTATTCCGATGGTCCGGGTTCTGGGAAAGATGAAAAAATTAAATCTTCCCAAATCGACTGTAAAGGAAGTTGAAGAACTTATTTACAGCACAATGAATGACTCTCAGAAAACTATTTTCGAGAAGAAACTTGAAATCGACTTTTCTACAAAACTGGATGATAATACTCGTTTTCGTGTTAATGCTTTTCATCAGGTCAATGGTTTAGGTGTTGCCTTCAGAGTGATACCCAATGTCATTAAGAGTTTTGATGAATTGCATCTTCCGGAGATATTAAACAGGTTATGCATGAAGCAAAGAGGTCTGATCCTGGTTACAGGTCCCACAGGAAGCGGTAAATCTACTACCCTGGCTACAATGATAGATCATATTAATGATCATAAACACTGCCATATCATTACGATCGAAGATCCAATCGAATTTGTACATTACAGCAAGAACTCACTCATCAATCAGAGAGAAGTCGGACACGACACCTGGTCATTTACAGTAGCTCTTCGTTCTGCTCTGAGAGAAGACCCGGATGTTATTCTGGTGGGTGAGATGCGTGACCTCGAAACTGTTTCTCTGGCTCTTACTGCCGCAGAGACAGGTCACCTTGTTCTGGCTACACTGCACACCAGCAGTGCCACAAAATCGATCGACAGGATAATCGATATGTTCCCGAAAGAGCAACAGGCACAGGTTCGTTCTATGCTTTCCGAATCTTTACAGGCGGTTGTTGCCCAAACGCTTCTGCCAATGAAAGATGAATCTGACAGGATTCCTGCTCTTGAAATAATGATTGCAAACACTGCTGTAAGAAACCTTATCCGTGAAGAAAAAACATACCAGATACCATCGGTTATTCAGGCAGGAACAAAAGAAGGTATGCAGTCGCTGGATCAATCTCTCTATAATCATATTATGAACGGATACCTCGATCGCAAAATAGCAGAAAATGTGGCAGATAATCCCAAAATGTTTGCAACCGGAATGGGATTCTGATGTCAAAAAATATCCTGACTTCCGAAAAGGGATTTGGCATTATTCAAGTGCTCACGGCACTGCTAATTGCTTCGGTATCTATAGCTGGTCTTTATATCAGTGCTCAATATGCAAGTTACAAATCAGTTGCAAATTACCATTATCGCGTTGCACTTCTAAAAGGACTTGAAAAATTTGAACAGATAAAGCTGAAAAATACTTACAACAAGGCTTCTGTTGTTATTGAAGGAATTTTTACTGGTGAATTTATCATGGATGATAATGAAGGGGATACAGTCAAAGGGAAGATCGAATATATAAGAAAGAAAACACATAAAGACCTGCAATTAGGAAATAATATATATTACGATCAGGTAACATTAAAGATAACCTGGAAAGATGGTCCAAACAATCGTTTTGGAGAAATACATAATCCCAAAAGAGAATTGATCCTGCGTGAAGATTATTATTACAAAAGTGATACTGGAATCGCACAATGAAATTACTGAAATCTGAAAAAGGCGTATCTTTAATAGAAGTTATAGCGGGAATGCTGTTAACAGCTATCGTATTTGCAATTTTAACTGTGTCGATGTTGAATTTTATTACATTATACCAGGAAACAAAATTATATACACAACTTCAGGATGACCTTTATAATGCTATCGAGTATATGCGATATGGATATGCAAAAGAATATTTTACAGAGGGAGAAGGTCTGATAGGTTTGATGACGGCAGATTCTGCTTATGTGTCTCTGGAAGGTAACTCTATGGAGATATATCCGGAAGTAATTGAAAACCTCACTGTTGCAAAAAGTTATTGGAGTAGATTCAGTTTAAATGATAATTCTCAATTGGAAGTATCTTCAAGTTACGGGCTGAAGGGAAGATTTAATAATGAAAAAATATTTCCATCCACACCGCTGAAAAAGATCGGCAGAATACCCCGATTCAAAATACTTAATCGAGGTCATATCTGGTCTATTGTTGCACGCACTCCGGAAGGAAAACCGCTTTTAATGAAAATAATGCTCGAAGGTCAGGTCAGGTTCCGAAAGAGAGCTAACGGTCAGACCAGGCAAGATGATAAAAGAAAAAATGTGAGAACAATTAAGTATGAAACCTCAGTATTTCTTGGAAATGCTGCAGATTAAAGGAGATATTATGAAGAAAATATTGAAAAATGAAAGTGGAAGCGTTATATTAATGGTTGCCGCTTTGCTTGTATGTTTAATATCTTTGGCTTCTTCTGTTTCACTGCTTGGCATTGTCAGTTGGGATACCACAAAAGTTGATTATGCACACGATGCTGTTCAGGAAGAATTGTTCATGCGTACAGAATCAACAAGAACTCATATGATCATGGAACAAAATGCTGATATGGTAATTCCACCCCGAAAAATTAAAATGACACAAGAAGGACGTAAGACCATTTACAAGGTTTCTAATAAAAAAGAAATAGTTCATGTTACCCTTTTTATGGGCTTGCCCACACAACAGGCTGTTTCTATCCAGACTCTGATAGAAGCAGAAAAATGTGACAGAAGACGCTTCAAATCTCCGGTAAAAAGATTTTCCGAGAAATTAGTAAAAAGTAAAAGCCTGGCAGAATATCAATATTTCACCAATTCGGAAAAATCTGAGAATGAAGACGGCGGATTTGAAGCGGGACTCGTTAAATTCTGGGGACCGGATGTGTTGTGGGGTCCTGTTCATTCGAATGACGATATCTGGATTCAATGTGCCGGTGGTGGAACTAACAACGGCTGGCCTACTTTTCATGCGATGGTTACAACTGCAAAAATATTAAGAAAACATCCTGGTGGTACGCACCTGGAAGACTCCGGCGCACCAATGGATCAGATATTTCTGGGTGGCTATGCAGAAGGAGGAGACGGAGATGGCATTAACCCTATTGTCTATAATCCAACTGCCGATCTCATCCGTAATAATGGTATGTGGATAGGTGAAGATACTGCTGAAATTGTTTATGTGAAAATAAACGGTAGCTCATTTGAATATATGAACGGGGATATTGTTCTATCAGATGTAGAAGAATTTGATGTATATAGTTGGTTCCCGCATAATGCTGGGGTAGTCCAAGCTGTTATAGCTGCCGGTGGTAACTGGTATGAAGATTCCGATCTTATCTATACTAATCATGTGCCTGTTTATGATACTGTATGGACAGACGGGGGAACAATAGCTCTTAATAACCAGTCGGTATTTGTTGACGATGCCCAGTTATGGATAGAAGGTGAAGTTGAAGGTGCTATGACTTTCGGATGTTCCGATACAATATTCATTGTTGGTGATATTACTTATGAAAATACTATTCCCGATGAGCCGCCGGATGATCCTCTTAATCCGAATGAAACGGATTTTTTTGGTCTGGTTTCGGAGAAGAAAGTAATTATCAAGTACAAACACAAAGATCCATTAGATGGGACTCTACAAATTGATAATTGTAATGGTATTATGCTTTATGGAGCTTATGCGGCAATAGGGATAGGTGATGTAAATATTTATGGTGATATGGCTTGTCACCATGACGGCATATTCACTTTTGAATATCAGCATCCGCATGGTTCTACACCCGATTTTATTGCACCAAGTCCATATTATCCCCATAATGATACCTTATACGATTATGTTGATCTGCATAAATATATCTTCCCGATAAATCAATATATACCAACGAATATATTAGGGTTCAATCTGCATGGAGATGGTCCACAAAATAATGGTACTTGTGGATATCCTTATGAATCTCCGGGATATATTAATTCATTTCCTAATAATAATTCATCTAATTATGTTGTACCATACGGTACGGACTATCCGTGGTATAATCCGGTCTGGCCCGAATCTTCCGATGATATTGTATTTGAAAGAGGTGTTATTACTGTCTTTGGTGCAATAGGACAAACCAGGCGTGGTTTTGTACATCGTTCCGGACATGATCCATATAATCATCCAAACGATCATGAATGGGATCTGGCAGCATACCATTTTGATGGAAGACATGATGGATTAGGAGATGGTACAGGCTATGATAAAGATTACCACTATGATAACAGGTTCCTGTATATACAACCTCCGGATTACCCAGAAATTTATGAAGATATGGGAGGAGCAAAATTAACCGCATTCGAAAAAAAGGCATGGGTATATAAATCTCCATCGGAATGGAATAAATAAAATTGTTTAGATAGAAATATATTGCGAGGGAATATGGCAAAAAGTAAAAAAGTAAAGTTTAAAGAGTCTATCGGGCTCGATATAGGAAATCACAGCATCAAAATGGTTCATCTCAAGAAACTTCATAGTGGTTTCAAACTGTTGAACTATGAGATTCGTCCGACAATTTCAGATGGTATGGAACCTGTTCTGTCTGACCTGTCTCCCGATCGGTTTGCACCTGTTTTATCCGGAGTGTTGAAAACTTTAAAGATCAACCCGAAAAAGATAAAACATATTGTTTCTTCTATCGGAGGAGATAATACCAGTATAAAACAGATAAAGACGATCTTCTTACCGGACGATGAACTGGAATCTGCATTGTTTTTTGAAGCAAAAAAACATCTGCCGATAAGCGGTGCGGAGATGCTTCTCGATTTCCAGGTTCTAAGCATAGAAGAAAAAACAAATAACATGAATATCCTTCTTACTTCCACAACAAAAACACTGCTCAAGGAACATACGGATGTTTTAACATCAGTTGGTATCACTCCGGGTATTGTAGATCTGGAATCTCTTGCTGTGGCAAATAGTTTTATTCTTAATTCTTATGTCGAGGAAGGGATCTATGTGATACTCAATATTGGAGCTTTCAAAACCAATATGGTGATCTACGGTCCTAAGGCAAAATTCTTTGCACGTGATATTGGTTGGGGTGGTTATCATTTCACAAAGGATATTATGAAGCAAAAGAATATCTCGTATGAAGAAGCTGAAGCATATAAAATTGAACATGGATTAAAAAAGGAAAAATCAAATTCAGACAGTTCTTCTCTTATTGCACTCGATATTACAGAGAAATCTACTGTCGAACATATTGTGCAGGAAGTTAAAAGGTCTATCAGGTTCTATGTGAAAGAAGCAGGTAACAGCGATTTCAGGAAGATAATGCTTGTTGGCGGTGGATCCAAAACGATCGGATTGGCAGAATTTATATCCGAACAATTGAAGATGGATACGGAAATATACAATCCATTTATAAATTTAGAAAAACCCGAGAAATTTAAAGACAGTCAGGATCCTCAGCTTGCACTTGCGTTGGGTTTGGCTATGAGACCGGAATAGAGGAGTTTCTATGAATCAAAAATATTTTAATATAAACCTGAATAAATATGGTGAATTAAGGCAAAAGATAGAGGCGGAAAAAAAGACATTCCTAGTAACAGCGTTCAGTTATTTGACTATCCTGATAATAGCGAGCGTTCTATCTGGCATGATAAATTTAGATCTGAAAACAAAGATAAAAAGTCGAAGCAAACTTCTGAAAAATATTAAACAGGAGATCAAGACTTACAAGATAAGCGGGGAATTCCTTTCCAAAAAAGATCTTGAAAGATTGGCAAGAATAAGTACGGAAAGGGTGTTCTGGGCAAAGAAGTTAGTTGCCTTTTCAGAAAAAACCACCGATAAAATAGCCATTACTCATTTTTCTTTTAAAAATGAGAGGCTTAGTTTGTTTGGAATAACCAAACTCGATAAGAAGCAGAGAGAGTTCGATCTGATCGATGAATTCATTACTGAACTGAAAAACAACGAACAGATCAACATCGATTTCCCAAAAATAAAATTTGTAAGGTCATACCGTGACTTTGAGAAGGATGTTGAGATATTGCGATTCCAGATAGATTGTTTCGCAGAAAAATATAATAAGAAAAGGAGCAGACGATGAGACAGCAATATCTGATACTTTTATGTGTGATGATCCTGACGGCGATCTGCTTTTTCTATTTCAGTTCAACCAGTGTGGATGCCAAGATCAGGAAGATAAATGCCTATGACAAAAGGATTAAAGTTGAACAGGAAAAATTGAACAGTGCAAAAGTGTTGAACCAGCAGCTTCAGGAAGTATCAAAAGTCATTATGAAAAGTATGACGGAAGATGATGTGTTCTCATCTGATGAAGTTAATATTTTTGTAAAGCAACTGGCAACTCTTGCAGATCAATATAAAATAGCTGTTAATTCAATTTCGCCAAAAGTGATATCATCGGATAATAAACACTTCCTGGAACAACAATATACATTAGTGCTGAATTGTACTTTTGTTCAAATGGGACAATTCCTTTCAAAGCTGGAAAGTTTTGACCATATCATCAAGGTAAAGACCCTGGATGTAACACCGCTTAAAACTGAAAAGAAAGAAGGTTCTTCCGAAATAGAACAGGTTACTCGATATAAAGCTACAATCGAACTTTCTACTTTTAAAATCGTCAAGGAGTAATAAATGGAAGAAAAATATCTAAAAGACTTTATAATAGCACTTGTTGTTATTCTGCTTATCGCTTTTGGATTTAAAGATCATAGTCTATACGGTAAAATAAAAAAAATTCCGAAAGAATCAAAATATAAAAAAATAGCACTCGGCGATGATCTTATGAAACAGATCCGGAATATTGAACGATCTATTCAAGATAGGAAACAATTCAAATTCACCGTTAAAAGAGACCCGTTGGAACAGGATCTTATCGTAAAAACAATAAAAGACCTGGAAAAACAGTGGAAAGAAGAAGTAGAAAATATGGTCCGCCTGGAATCTACGATAGTTCCGGAAAAAGGTAGAAAAAGAGCAGCTATTTCATTCAAGGGAAAAACGAAGCTGTATTCTATTGGAGATGAATTTGCAAAAGGAAAGATCACAGATATCCGTGAAGGTAAGATCATCTATATGTATAATGGTAGGAAGGGCATTTTGAAAATTCAAAAACTTCCGGAAAAACCTGTCGAGATAGTAAAGAAAAAAACTAAAGCTAAAAAAACAAGAGCATATAATTGGTAATATAAAAGGAGAATATATGAAAAAATCTAATTTGTACCTACCCAAGATCATTATAGGGATTTCCATTCTGATATTTCTTTCAGTAGGTCTTTTTGCAGTGGAAAAAACACAGGATCTTCTAAACAAAAAAATTACTATCGATGCGGAAGATGCTTCAATTGCTCATATTATTTCTACTATGGCCCGGCTGAGTGACTGCAACATTGTTCTGGCAATGGATATTGCTTCAAAAGATAAAGAAGATGCTGAAGAAAGGAAGATCACGATCCACTTGAAAGATGTTCCTGTTGAACAAGCTTTGGCTCTGGTCGTTAAATCGATCGGTCTTTCATATCGACTGGTAGGGGATAAAACATTTATTGTAGGTGAAAAAGCACGTATTGAAGAAGAAATAGGTGAAAGAACATATATCATCAACCTCAACTATGTAGATGTCGAGAAGATCACAAAAGCATTTGAAATAATGCCCGGTGAATGCGTTGCTATCGAAGGACAGAATACAATTCTTCTTCGAGCAAACCCGGAAACTTTTGCCGAAATAACCAAAAAACTGGAAGAGATCGATGTACCGCAAAAGCAAATTGAAATTCGTGCACGCCTGATCGAAGTTTCTATGCGAGATGCAAAAAAGATCGGTATCGATTGGTCAAGGCTCAGTTCGCTGACTACGATACTGGCAGAAGATGTGATGACTGAAAATGGATTTGGTTTACCTTATAATTATAACGATGAAGAAGGAGCAACACCACATGGTAATCTCTCGCCACTTGGAGAATTACCGGAAGATCAATATTTCCAGAGAATGGGAGGCTGGGATGAAATCGGGCATTTCAGCAGGCAGATGACAGCTTTTGATATTACTATAAACTGGCTGCTGGAAAATAATGCTGCTAAACTTCTTACAGATACAAGGATAACTGCTTTAAATGGGGAAGAAGCCTTTATACATATTGGTGAGATCGTTCCCTTTGTGGTAGAAGATGAAGAACATCAGGTTCAGGTCGAACGTGAAGAAGTAGGTATCAAACTTAGAATTAAACCCACGGTAAATAAAGACGATCAGATAACTACAAGAATTGAACCGGAAGTAAGCTCGGTAACCGAACTTGTGGGAGGGTACATTCCCAGAACAAAAATAAGAACAATAACTTCCACAGTAACAGTACCAAATGGGAAAAAGATCATCGTCGGCGGTCTATTATCTTCAACCATTACCAAGAAAACGAATAAACTCCCTCTTCTCGGAGATCTTCCGCTTATCGGGAAATTATTCCAGCATGTATATGAAGAAATAGAAAATTACGATCTTATTATTGAGATCACTCCTCGAGTTGTTACAGCTGAAGATCATAATGTAGAACTCGACATCGATGAACGGCTTGAGAAGAAATTGATAAAAGAAAAAATTGTTGAATAGGAGGGATATAATGAAAATGAATAAATTCCTGTTAATAGCATCAGCGTTAATAATTATTTCATTGATTATTCTGGCTGCATGTGACAAAAGAGCTACAGAACCTACCGGTGGAGGTGAAGGTAATGATTATTATGTAATGACCATCTGGGCTGTTCCCGATACGATCTATGCCGATGATGATAATAGCACTTTTTCTACCATTTCTGTGCTGGTAAAGGATAGAGATGATTTTATTGCTGTTGACAAACAGGTGAATTTCGGATCGAACCTGGGAAGTATTATTGGTTTTGATCCAACAGACAGCACCGGCGTGGCTTCCGTCGAATTCTGGGATGATGGAGTTCCCGGGTTAGCGTCGATTGTTGCATCGGTTGATTATACGGAAACCAATGAAGAAGAAGAAGAAGTTCTTCAGACTATTACAACCCAGACGCAGGTAATGATATTAGATACGCAAATTAACCCTACTACAGATGTTAATTCTATCCATTTTGATGCAAGCGGTCAGGTGGACATCAATGTTGCAGGAACCGGTGGAGATGAATCTTTCACTTTTCAGGTAAGCTTAAAAGATGTAAATGGCAATCTTGTAGAAGAACCCAGACAGGTTTATTTCAAATTCGTCAATGCTCCGGAAGGAACGAACCTCAATAACCAGGTTTATTGGCCAAGTTCAGATTCGGTGAGCGTTGTCTCTGCCGGCGGTCATGCATCTGTTCCCATAAACAGTGGTGAGTTTTCCGGAACTGCAAGCTTAAAAGCATATACCTATAATTCTACAGGAGCAGAGATCGCAGCTACAAAGTCTAATATTGTTGTTCATGCCGGTCCTCCGAATTCAGTTGATATCTCGATAGGCGGTCATGATTCCGGAACAGATATGGGTGCCGGTGTCTGGCAGATCGAATGTTCTGCACTTATCACTGATATGTATGGTAATCCTGTGGATCATGAAACAGTAGTTTGGTTTTCCCTGCCGGATGATCCGGATTGGGCAACGATTCAAGCTGCTGCTTACATTGGAAATGAAAATGCCAGCGGAGATTCACTGGAAGGTGTTGCCTATACATTGTTGAATTATGAGGGTTTTCATACTAATGATTCGTTGATAATACAAGTAGAAACTTCCGGCAACGAACCGGGACAGTCATTTATCGATCAGGAAGTTGTTATTATGCCTATCCAGTTTCCGGTCATCGATATGTTGATTATTCCATTTCATGTAGATTGGGATATGTATTATAATCCTTCTGACTGGCAGGGTCATGATGAAGAAACATCACCAAAGGTATATGTTACTGTCAAAGACGGGCAGAATAACCCGATAAATAACCAGGCAGTTAATTTCTATGGTACTCTCGGTGTACCTGTAAATGTGTTACAGCTTGATATGCCTCCCACTAATCCTGCATTTTATGAAGACTTTATCGATATTACAGGACCTGACAATGATGGTTCTGTAGATGGAGAGATCATTAAATATTGGAGATTCTATAAATATGAATGTCCTGCACCGGGACTAATTCCTCCGGGAACTACAAGTGGTACTCTTACGGCACATATTCTGGGTACCGGAATAACTAACCAGGTAACTGTTGTACTGAACAGGTACATCGACTAACTAAGTATTTCGTAAATATTTTAAGGAGAATTAATGTCGTTCAATCCGCAATTTTCGAGGATCGGAGAGATACTGATCCATAATAAGGTGATTACAGATGAACAGGTTAAAGAGGCTTTGCTGAAGCAGAATAATTTCGGACTGAAATTAGGTGAAACCTTAAGGAAGCTTGGTTATATTTCGGAAAATGATCTTCTGGAAGCACTTCATTTTCAACTTGAATATGATATTGTAGAAGAGAATGAACTTCTTGAACTGGATTCTGAGATTGTGAAACTGATACCGGAGCCTTTTGCCGTTCAGAACAGAGTGATAGCCATTCGCAAAGATGGTATTTCTATTATGGTTGCAATGACGGATCCGGAGAACATAGTTATTCAAGACAGTCTGAAAACAATTCTGGGAACAAATATTACTCCTGTATTGATAGGAGAGAACGTTCTTACAGATACATTAGAGAAATATTACAAAAGTATTAGAACAACTTCCCAGGTAGAAGATGCTGTAGGTAATTTTGAATTTGTGGCTGTAGATGAAGATGAAAATGAAATAACGATAGATTCGAAGAAAGAAGCAGATGCACCTGTTGTAAAACTGATAAACCTGATCATTACCGAAGCGATAAAATCGGATGCAACAGATATCCATATTGAACCATTGACAAAACATACAAGGGTCAGGTTCAGGATAGATGGTGCACTGCGTGAAGTAATGTCTCCGCCTATCGGATTGCATGCAGGAATGGTCTCGCTGGTTAAAGTTATGTCCAAACTTAACATTGCAGAAAGACGTCTTCCTCAGGATGGACATATATCACTTAAAACCACTTTGAAAAGCGTTGATGTTCGAGTTTCAATCGTTCCTACGGTTACAGGAGAGAAAGTAGTGATGCGTCTTCTGGATAAAGGCGAATTCGGATTTAATCTAACCACACTCGGTTTTACAGGTGAAAATCTGAAGTTATTCAGGAAATGGATACGACGCCCTTATGGAATAACGATCGTTTCCGGTCCTACCGGAAGTGGTAAATCTACAACACTTCATGCTGCCTTAAAAGAAATAAAGGATATAGAAACTAATATCGTAACAGTGGAAGACCCTGTTGAATACAGGTTGGATGGTATAACGCAGATAGAAACAAAAGCAAAGATCGATCTTACTTTTGCCCGTTCTTTGCGGTCTGTTCTCAGACAGGACCCGGATATTGTTCTTATCGGTGAAATACGAGACGAAGAAACCGCAGATATCTCTATCAAATTTTCGTTAACCGGACACCTTGTTTTCACAACTCTGCATGCTAATGATGCACCGGCAACCGTAACCCGTCTTCTGGATATTGGCGTACCATCATATCTGGTTGCTTCTTCTTTAAATCTTGTAATGGCTCAACGACTCGTGAGAAAAATATGTCCACATTGCAAAGCAGATTATGATCCTACGGAATCTGAACTAATCGATGCAGGCTTGAATTTAGAAGAAGTAAAAGAGGTAAAGTTCAAAAAGGGTAAAGGATGCGTTCATTGTGATAACACGGGTTATTCCGGCAGGACAGGTATTTTTGAGATGCTTGAGGTCAATTCTGGCATTCGGAGACTTATTTTTGAAGGACAAAACCAGGATGTTATCAGGGATGCAGCTATCAAAAACGGAATGCAGACATTACATGAAAGCGGGATCCATAAAATGAAACAGGGAATTACAACAATTCATGAAGTTATTAAATTCACTATTTCAGATTAATTTTGTAAATAACAAAGAGGAAAATATATGGCAGGTTTTCAATATATAGTTAAAGACGCCAAAGGACTTCGGGTAGAGGGTACTATCAAAGCTACTACCATGGATGAAGCTATCGATAAACTTACCAAAGAAGGCAGTATATTAATTTCTGTGAAATCTACATCTGAAGGAGCTTTCAAGGGTAAAATGACTCTCTTTGATAAGTTAATGCTGACGATATACAAGATCAGAACTGGAGTCAGCTTAAAAACTCTTGTCTTCTTTACAAGACAATTGTCTACAATGTACTCGGCGGGACTTACAATAGAAAAATCACTTGCGAACTTAGGCAAGGAAGAGAAAAATAAAAAATTCAGGAATGTTCTTATCAAGCTGGCAAATGACATTAAAAAAGGATTCAGCTTATCGGAAGCTATGGAATTGCATCCTGGAGTTTTTAATTCCTTATATATTTCTTTGGTAAAAGCAGGGGAAGTTTCCGGAACTCTTCACACGATCTTTGATGAACTGGCAATTTACCTTGAGAAGATCGAAGATACAAAGAGAAAGGTATGGTCAGCACTTTCTTATCCGATATTTATTGTTGGATTTTTGATAATTGTCGTCTGGGTTCTTTTCTATTTTATAATTCCTATGTTTGCCGGTGTTTATGAGAGTTTTAATGCAGATCTTCCCGGTCCCACTCTGGCTGCGATCGCAATTAGTAATATTGTCAGAGAACATGTATTCCTTACATTCCTGGGTGTTTTAGCAGTTTGTATGGGCTTTTTCCTTTTTTATCTTTCAGATAAGGGAAGGTATATTGTTGATGCTATAATTCTCAGGTTTCCGGTAATAGGGAATCTGATGGAAAATTCGATAATGAGTAAATTTTCCAGAACTTTCAGCATCCTGATGTATGCCGGTGTTCCCATTATGGAAACAATGGAATTAGTGGAGAATGTTGTTCAGAATGCGGTTGTCGAATCTGCAGTACGAAAAGCAAGGATCATGGTGAAAGAAGGCTATAGTGTTGCCGGTGCTTTCAAAAAAACTAACGTTTTTCCATCAACGCTTCTGCAATTGATAGCTACCGGTGAAGAAACAGGTGAGATGGACAGTTTGCTGAAAAAAGCTGCCGAGTTTCATCAGAAATTCGTTGATTCGGTTATCGACAGGTTAACATCTTTGATCGAACCGATACTGATTATTTTGATGGCTGGGATTGTTGGCTTCATCATTATAATCACATATTTACCGATATTCAACCTTGGTCTGGCTATCAGTTCCGGGATGAAATAAAAAGATTAATAATAACTTGCTTGGGTTGGATAGTTTCCAGCTCGAGCATTTCTTATTCAAATGTCAGAGCAATTAATCAAATATATTTTTTTAATAATTACAGGAGCATCATTTGGAAGCTTCTTTAATGTTTGTATCTACAGAATTCCAAGAAAAGAATCGATAGTCTTTCCAGCTTCGCATTGCCCCAAGTGCGGCGTTAAGATAAAACCCTGGAATAATATTCCCATTATTAGTTTTATTGTCCTGGGAAGAAAATGTAAAAGCTGCGGAAATGCTATTCACTGGCACTATCTGCTCGTAGAAATATTAACTCCAATAATATTTATCCTCATCTTTATTCGTTTCGGATTCTCATTTCTTTTTGTTAAATATATTATTTTCTTTTCATTTGGGATAATAATTTTCTTTATCGATCTTTTCAAGAAGATCGTTCCCGATGTCCTTTCTCTTCCATTGATAATCATCGGGATTGTTTTTTCGCTATTTCCTTCTAATGATATAACCCTGCTTTATTCGATTTCCGGTGCACTTCTGGGATTCATTATATTTCTTTTCACAGCATACGTTTTCAGGATAATATTAAAGAAAGACAGTCTTGGTGGCGGAGACATAAAATTAATCACAGCGATCGGAAGTTTTACGGGTATTATAGGCATGGTTTTTACAATATTTTGTTCATCCGCTGCGGCGCTTATTATACTTATCATATTAAAGCATGACCGGGAAAAAGAGTTTCCATTCGGTCCTTTTTTAATACTGGGAACTTTTTTCTATGTAGTAGCAGGAAATTATTTATTAAATCTATATCTCAATTTGTTTTAATAATCGAAGTTTCATTATAAATATTATTTCGATAGTGAGCCATATTCGTCCAAGATGTCCCATTATGTCACAAAAGATAATAAAATACAAAATAATGCATTTTCACAGATATAAGATAACACGCTTAATTATGAATAAGTTAAGATGCGATAATTTTTTTTGTTTTCATTACTTTTTATGGTATAATAATTGCGAGGTAATTTAATATGAAAAAAAATATTTTGATAGTAGAAGATGAAAGAATAGTTGCTGAAGATATCAGAAGTAGTCTGATCAATAGTAATTATGAAATAATTGGTATAGTATCCACAGGTGAAGAAGCTGTCGAGAAAGCTAAAGAATTGCATCCTAACCTGATTCTTATGGATATCGTGCTCGACGGTGAAATGGATGGAATTGATGCAGCGAAAGTAATATCCGATGATTTACACATACCCGTGGTATACTTAACTGCAAATGCAGAAGAGAAAACATTGGAACGTGCAAAAAAAACAAATCCATACGGATACCTCGTAAAACCTTTTGAAGATATAGACTTAAATGCAACACTTGAAATTGCGTTTTATAAATTCAATTCCGAAAAAGAACTGAAAAAAAGTGAAGAGCGTTTTAGAAAATTGATCCAGGAAAACACTGATGGTATTGTTGTTATCGATGAAGAAGGGAACATTTGTTTTGCAAATAAAGCAGCAGAAGTACTATTTGAAAGAAAAAAGGAAAAATTGATTGGAGAAAAGTTTAAATACAAATTTTCAATCAGCGAATTGACCGAGCATAAGGTAAATCGAAGATCAAAAGGAAAATGCATTGTAGAAATACATGTTGTGGAAACCGAATGGAACAAGAAAAAAGCATATCTTGCAACAATCCGGGATGTTACAGGTAGAAAAGAAACAGAAGAGAAACTTAAAAAAAGCAACGAAAAACTTCAAAAATTAATGGAAGATACAGTGAATGGTCTTGTCTCTGCAATTGAAATGAGAGATCCTTATACAGCAGGTCACCAGAAACGAGTAGCTTGCCTTGCCTGTGCTATTGCAAAAGAGATGAAACTTTCTGAAGATAAAATAAATGGAATTCGCATTTCTGCCCTTGTTCATGATATTGGCAAGATCCATATTCCTTCAGAAATATTAAGCAAACCGGGAAAATTGTCGGATGTGGAATTTACTATTGTAAAATCTCATGCAAATGACGGATATGAAGTTTTAAAATCAATTGATTTTCCTTGGCCTATCGCAAAAACAGTGCTTCAACATCATGAAAAAATAGATGGTTCATCATACCCGAATGGTCTCGATGGTAATAACATTATTCTCGAAGCAAAGATATTGTGCGTTGCAGATGTTATCGAAGCTATGTCTTCGCACAGACCATATCGTCCTGCTCTGGGATTGGAATCTGCTCTGGATGAAATATCGAAAAACAGGGGCATTTTGTATGATGAGAATGTAGTCGATGCTTGTATTAAAATATTTGAAGAAGAAAATTTCAGTTTTAAGGATATGTAATAAAAGCATGTTGTTTCTTGGCATTTACTTCATTTAAATAATACAATTTTAAAAATAATATATTAAATACCAATTCATAAATTAATTGACATTAAATATTTATACTTATAAATTAGTAATATAATTCATTTGAACTCGAAATAATAATAAGAGTGAGGTGAAAACAATAAAAAAACTCGTGCCTGCATTTATTTTAAAAAATTATAAAAATCAATTATTTAATGGAAATTTTGAAGCTTTCACAATGTTCATTGATATCTCCGGTTTCACGGCAATGACGCAATCATTAATGCGAAATGGAAAAGAGGGTGCCGAAATACTTACCTTGATAATTAATAAGATTTTTACTCCTTCAATAGATGCAATATATGAAAATGGTGGTTTCATTTCAACTTTTGCCGGAGATGCATTTACTGCGATCTTCCCTTTGCAAAAATCAAATGCAATATCGATTATCCATTCTGCCGTTTCCATTCAAAGAATCTTTCGGGAAATAGGGCTGCAAAGATCAAGATTCGGAGAATATGATCTGTCTGTAAAGATCGGTCTGTCTTTCGGAAAAGTAGATTGGAAGATCTTCAGGAACAAACAACATTGGAAATTTAAGTGTAACAAGGTACTCTGGGGCTGGAACAGCAATAGATCTGGGAGCTGCTGAAGGTATCGATTGTTATTGGACTATTCCTGGAATGTTACCGTGAATGATGTGTCTGGTTCCGGGGAAGTACTGATTCCTATAGTTACTAAACTTTACCAGAACCATCCCAAT